>NZ_RZRR01000752.1:0-2815 GCF_003998555.1 Mesorhizobium sp. M7A.F.Ca.CA.002.09.1.1
TCCATCATGTGGGCCGCTTCGGTCGTTTCCGACAGTTTCGCCTGTGCCGCCTCGAGCGACTTCTGCAGCCGCATCTCCTCTTTCTCGCTCTTGCCGAGCGCCGCCAGCAGCTCCGCCAGCCGCGCTGCTTCGGTGGCATGGACCGCCGACAGCTCGTCGAGCCTGTGGCGCGCTTGCGATTCCCGCTTCAGCGCCTTGTCGAGTTCGATCGACAGGTTGACGTGCTTTTCGCGCAGCATCTTGCTCTCGCGCAAGCGCCTGTTGGCCTCGACCGTCCTGGCGGTCAGCCGCTTGGCGATGTCGCCGAACTCCGCCTCGCGTTTGGCGCTCGCATTGGCTGTCTCGACGAGTTCCAGCCTGACCGCGGCAAGTGCCGCACGCAGCGTCTCCCGGTCCTGGACCAGACTTGTCTCGCGCTGCTGCAGCGCTTCGAAAGCGCCGTCACGCTCGCGCAGCTTTCGCGTCGCGTCGTGCAGCTTTTCCGACAGAGCCCTCTGTTCGGCGGCCAGGGCGGCATTGGCAACCTCCAGCTCGTTGGCGCGCAGGATGTCGCTGTGCAGGATGTTGAGGAATTCGCGCGTCAGATGGTGTGAGGTACCGATCTCCGACAGCTTGTCGTTGATCTCCTCCAGATAGTCCCTGGCGTCGTGGAAGAGTCCCTCGAAGGCGCTCAATGCAGCCAGCCGGGTCTGTGTATGGGCGGTCAGTCTTGGCGCGGTTTCGGAACTGTCCGCAGCGCCCGCATTCTCGGCATTCCCGGCATTGTCGTCATTTGCCGCATCGGCCTGGGGTGGCCCGTCATCGGGTGCCGCCTGGGCATCCGGCACATCGTCGCTCTCTGGCGGCGCCAGGTCGTCGGCGTCGAGACTTGCATCCAGCGCGTCCGCCAAATCGATCTGCAGGTCCTGGATCGCTTTATCCACGTCTTCAGCACGCTTGATCAGGCCTCTGAAGTTCATCGCCAAACTCCCCTTACGCATACCTCGCTTAGAACTTAACAAATTGCTAATATATCCTTACATCCGCTGCTTGCGCAGGGGAAGCCCCGTCGGCACAAAGGTAAATTTGGGACATTTTAGGGGTTTGGACGGCGCGAGCGATGCGGTGCGAGGGTGCGAAGCCGGTTCTGCCGGCGGGACAGCGCCCCCTCTGTCCTGCCGGACATCTCCCCCACACGGGGGGAGATTGGAGGTCATGCGGGCTTTCGCCAATCGCCAACGTTGCAAGAAGAACTGAAGCGCAGAAATTGCCAATCTCCCCACTTGTGGGGGAGATGTCCGGCAGGACAGAGGGGGGCGCGAAGGATCGCGGCTCCCTAAGTTGCCCTCACCCCGCCATGGCCAGCGGCACGGCGCTCTTGTTGGGGATCTGGATGTCGATTTCCAGCGTCGACATGGTCTCGCCGCGGTCCATCGAGACCTGCAGATAGTCCTGGTCGATCTGCACATGCTTGGCGATGACGGCCATGATCTCCTCGCGCAGGATGGAGACGAGGTCGGGCTGGCTGCGGTTGCGGCGCTCATAGGCGAGCAGCACTTGCAGCCGCTCGCGCGCCACCGGGGCGCTGGAGCGCCGCTTGAAGATGTCGAGCAGGTTCATGCCGCCCTCCTTCCCAAAAGACGATCGAGGAAGCCCTTGCGCTCGAAGGGCACGATGACGGGCAATTCCTCGCCCTCCAGCCGCCTGGCGGCGTCGATATAGGCCTTGGCAGCGGAATTGAGCGGCTCCGACAGCGTCACCGGCGAACCGAGGTTGGAGGCGCGCAGCACGTCCTGGCTTTCCGGAATGATGCCGAGCAGCGGCACCGACAGGATTTCCAGCACGTCGTCGATGGACAGCATCTCGCCGCGCGAGGCGCGCGCCGCATCGTAGCGCGTCACCAGCACATGCTTGGCGATCTGCTCGCCCTGCTCGGCCCGCAAGGTGCGGGCATCGAGCAGGCCGATGATGCGATCGGAATCGCGCACCGACGACACTTCCGGATTGGTGACGATGACCGCCTCGTCGGCAAAGCGCATGGCGAGCTGCGCGCCGCGCTCGATGCCGGCCGGGCTGTCGCAGAAGACGTAGTCGAACACCGAGCGCAGCTTGTCGATGACTTCGCCGACGCCTTCCTCGGTCAGCGCATCCTTGTCGCGCGTCTGCGAGGCCGGCAGCAGGAACAGCGTCTCGACCCGCTTGTCGCGGATCAGCGCCTGCGAGAGCTTCGCCTGGCCCTGGATGACGTTGACGAGGTCGAACACCACGCGCCGTTCGGCGCCCATGATCAGGTCGAGGTTGCGCAGGCCGACGTCGAAGTCGACGAGCGCCACCTTCTTGCCGGTCTTGGCCACGGCCGCCCCGAGGGCCGCCGTCGAGGTCGTCTTGCCGACGCCCCCCTTGCCCGAGGTGACCACCACTACCTTGCCCATTGAAAAGCCTCCGTTGTTGTTGTTCTTGGTCGGGCGGCCCTCGGCCGCCCCAATATCGAAACGAATGTCAGCTCAGCGTCGAAACCCGCAAGGCGTCGCCGTCGAGAAACGCCTGCACCGGCTTGCCGCGCGAAACGCCTTCCATCTCCTCGGCGGTGACGTACCAGCCGTCGACCGCCAGCAGCTCCGCCTCGTTCTTGCGGCAGAAGATGCGCGCGCCCCTGTTGCCCAGCGCACCCGCCGAAGCGCGCCCGCGCAGCGTGCCGTAGACATGGATCGAGCCCGCCGCGATGATCTCCGACCCGGAAGCGACAGAACCCAGCACGATGACATCGCCATCCGGATGCACGATCGCCTTGCCGGACCGGAGCGGCGCCTTGAGCATCAGCCCGCCGGAAGCTGCA
>NZ_RZRR01000753.1:0-2815 GCF_003998555.1 Mesorhizobium sp. M7A.F.Ca.CA.002.09.1.1
GCCGCCGCCGCCGCGCTAGCCGCTTTGCCGAAGCGGGCCGGACGACGCTGATGGCCACCAAACGCGTACCGCCAACACCGATCGCCGCCGACGCAACCATTGCCGATATGGTCGAAGGCCTCGACAAGCCGGTCGAATTCGTCCGGCGTGTGCTGGAAAAGCTCGAGCGCTGCAAGCGTGCCCACGGTGATGCCCAGGTTCGCGTCGGCGTGCGCGGCCGCGCCGAATGCCCGAACTACCTGATCGAGTATGTCCGCGAAGACGCCAAGACCCATGAGCGGGTGACGTATCAGGACGCCGCCTACAGCGGCAGCACGCATCGCGAGCTGGCAGCCCATCACATCGAGGCGGTGAAAAACTGGTCGCCCGAGGAAATGAACATCACGGCCGTTTCGGCGCTGATCGGCCGCCTGCGCAATCCGCGCGCCCCATCATCGCGCTTCGCCGACGAGGACTGACATGGCCATAAAATTCTCCTCCAAGGATCAGCCGGCAGCCTCGGGTGCTGCGGCAAAACCGGCGAAGCCGGTTGCCGCGCCGAAAGCCGGCGACGCCACCGAGGCCGCGACCGACCTGTTCAAGTCGCCGGCGGATTCGCCGAAGGGCAAGACGGCCAAGAAGAAATAGCGCCTTGCCGCAAGACGCCGATCACAACCCCGCCGCGCCAGGGCTGTCCGCCCTGGTGGCCGCCGCAAGCGTTTTGTCGTCGCAACAGGGCACCTTCGATTGCCAAAGCTGCGGTGCCTGCTGTTCCTATTCGGCCGAGTGGCCGCGCTTTTCCACCGAGGATGACGCACAGCTCGACCGTATCCCGGAAAAATATGTCGCATCCGACCTGTCAGGCATGCGTTGCGAGGGCGTGCGCTGCTCGGCGCTGTCCGGCGAGATCGGCAAGTCGACCGCTTGCGGCATCTACGACGTGCGGCCGGACGTCTGTCGCGCCTGCATGCCCGGCGACGAGGAGTGTCTGATGGCACGCCAGGCGCTCGGATTACCGGTGTAGCCAATCTCCCGTCGCCTCCGCTTGTGCGCCGACCCGCAGCCCGGTACCTTCCTGGCTTGGTAGGGTGGCGGAGGAACCATCGTGAGCATCGAATTTCTGTTGACGTCCCTGATTGTCGTGGCTTCGCCCGGCACCGGCGTTCTCTACACGCTGAGCGCCGGCCTCTCGCGCGGTGCGCGGGCCAGCGTCATCGCCGCCTTCGGCTGCACGCTCGGCATCATCCCGCACATGGCCGCCGCCATCACTGGCCTGGCGGCGCTGCTGCACACCAGTGCGCTCGCCTTCGAGACGCTGAAATATCTCGGCGTCGCCTACCTGCTCTACATGGCCTGGAACACGCTGAAGGAAAAGGGCGGCCTCAGCGTCGAGCAGGATGTGACGCCGCGCTCGGCCGGCAAGGTGATTGCCACCGGTATCCTCGTCAACGTGCTCAATCCGAAACTGTCGATCTTCTTCTTCGCCTTCCTGCCGCAGTTCGTCAGCACCACCGAGCCCAATGCGCTGTCGAAAATGCTGGAACTGAGTTCCGTCTTCATGCTTTTGACATTCGTGGTTTTCGTCGGCTACGGCATCTTCGCAGCCTCGATCCGCAGCCATGTCGTCTCGCGGCCAATGGTGTTGACCTGGATGCGCCGGACCTTCGCCGGCGCCTTCGTCATGCTCGGCGCAAAGCTGGCGCTGGCCGATCGGTAGCGGGGAGCGGTTCAGTCTCGCTGATCCGCTCTCCTTTGTTGCGCTATTCCGGGCGAAAAGCGGTTATGCGCTTTCGGGGCATTGCTCGGGGCGCGCTACCCCTTCACATAGCCCATCGCTTCGACGATCCGCCCATCGGCCACACGCATGAGGTTGACGCCGCGCAGCGAATTGCCGTCGGTCATGAAATAGCGCCAGCGGATCGTTGCCCGGTCACCGGCAACGAAGGTTTCCTCGATATCGAAGCGCGTGCCGGCCTGGGTCGCGATCGCCGTCCAAAGCCCGACGCACGCTTCCTTGCCGGCATGGCGAGCGCCGTCCGGCGCCGGCACGGTGTTCTCGATCACGCAATCCTCGGCCACCAGCTCGGCGAGTGCCGAAGGATCATGGCGTTGGAATACGTCGTTGTAGCGCCGCATGATCTCGGCGGTCTTCTGGGACAGATCGTACGCGTTTGCGTCCATGACAATCTCCTGTGTCATCTTCTTTCTCCTGGCTTCATTGACCTTTGGTGGCTTCGACGAGCGTTGCCTTGAGGGTGATCTGAGACACGCCGCCAAGGGCCCGCGAGACGAGGCAGCCCGCCTTGGCGGACTGTGTAAGGCGCTCGAATTCATCTTCGGCAAGTCCCGCGACCTCTGCCTCGGTTTCGAGTTCGATGCGGGTGATCGTCGGACCGGCAGCGGTTGCGCCAAGATGCACCTTGGCGACGGTGCTGATGCTTGTCGGGACATAATTGGCGTTGCCCAGTATGGCGCTCAGCGCCATCGAGAAGCAGCCTGCATGCGCCGCGGCGATCAGTTCTTCCGGGTTGGTGCCCGGCCCGTTCTCGAAACGCGACGGGAAGGAATAGGCGCCTTCGAAGACGCCGCTGCCGAGCCGCAACCGGCCCGAACCTTCCTTCAACGTCCCTTGCCATTTGGCCGAGGCTTCACGAATTGTCATGGTCGTTCTCCCTTGGGTTTGAGGACTCGATGGGTCAGGCGCCGTCGATGATCACCTTCCCGAAGACGTCGCCCTGCTGGAAATAGCGATAGGCATCGCCGGCCTCGGTAAAGGCGAAGACCTTGTCGATGACGGGCCGCAGGCGGTGCTGCGAGACGGCGCGCAGCATGGCTT
>NZ_RZRR01000754.1:0-2813 GCF_003998555.1 Mesorhizobium sp. M7A.F.Ca.CA.002.09.1.1
GCCAGCCTGCCACTTTCCGAACGCTTCCTGATCGGCTCGACGACGATTTCCAGGAGCGCCTGATGCTGATCGGAATCCCGGCGCTGCTCGGTCCGGAGCTTCTGGCGATCCTGCGCGGCATGGGCCATGGCGACGAAATCGCCCTTGTCGACGGAAACTATCCGGCGGAACAGCAGGCAACCCGACTGGTACGCGCCGATGGCCACCCTCTTATCCCGGTACTCGATGCGATATTGAGTGTCCTGCCTGTCGATGACGCCGTGCCGGAGGCGCTGTTTCGCGCCTCGGTCCGAGGCGATCCCTCGCTTGCCGATCCTGTCCATCATGAGATCGAAGCGATCTGCGCCAAACGGGCGCCAGGCCGCAAGGTGGTTGCGCTGGCCGGCGCCGACTTCTATGCACGGGTCAAATCGGCGCATGCCATCGTCGCGACAAGCGAGCCGCGGCTCTACGCCAACATCATCATACGCAAGGGCGTGATCTATCCGCCGGAGACCAAGAAGCCATGATCCTCTGCTGCGGCGAAGCCCTGATCGACATGCTGCCGCGCACGACGACAGCGGGCGAGCCGGCCTTTGCGCCTTATGTCGGCGGCGCCGTATTCAACACGGCAATCGCACTTGGCCGGCTCGGCGCGCCGGCCGGCTTCTTTTCCGGCCTGTCGTCGGATCTGTTCGGCGGCCAATTCCGGGATGCGCTTGGGGCGAGCAAGGTCAGTTCCACCTATGCACACACCTCGCCACGGCCAACCACGCTGGCCTTCGTCAAGCTCACCAACGGCCAGGCGACGTACACTTTCTATGACGAGAACACCGCCGGACGCATGCTGACGATCGACGATTTGCCGCAGCTCGGCAACGAGATCGAAGCCATGCTGTTCGGCGCCATCAGCCTGATTTCCGAGCCGGCCGGCAGTGCCTATGAAGAGTTCATGCGGCGCGAGCATGAAAGCCGCGTCATGATGCTCGACCCCAACATCCGGCCGAACTTCATCCCGGACAAGCCCAAGCACCTCAAGCGCATTCGCACCATGATGGCGATGGCCGACATCGTGAAACTGTCGGACGAAGACCTGAACTGGTTCGGCGAAGCCGGCTCGCATGAGGATGTCATCCGCAACTGGCTGGACCGCGGCCCGAAGCTGATCGTCGTCACCCATGGCGGCGAAGGCGCGATCGGCTACAGCAAGGAGCACGCCGTCACGGTGATGCCCGAAAGGGTCGAGGTGGCGGACACGGTCGGCGCCGGCGACACGTTCAACGCCGGCATCCTCGCCTCGCTGCACGAGCAAGGCCTGCTGACGAAGGCGGCGATTTCCGGACTGTCGGAAGACGCCATCCATAAGGCGCTGGCGCTCGGCGCGAAGGCGGCGGCAGTGACCGTGTCGCGGGCCGGCGCCAATCCACCCTGGCGACATGAAATCGCCTGAGCAACGCTCAACATAAGTTGAGCCCAATCGATCACTTTATGTTTCGCAGGGGCTCTTTCCAAGGCTATAAGGGCGGGATGGCGCCCGACGAAGCCCGGATTTCCGGCATCTGACTGACATTCGCCGGGAAAACTGGTAACGGACTGCGACACTTCCGCAATTTAGGGCTCCGCCTGCCCGGCTTTCTCGGCAAGCGCAACTCTGGTACCAGCGGCCGATTATCTGGCTAACCCATTTTGAGGCCGACATGCAGTTCATCGATCTTGGCGCGCAGCGCGAACGAATCCGCGACCGGCTGAAGGCCGCGATCGACCGTGTCGTTGACGAGGGCCGCTATATTCTTGGCCCGCAAGTCACCGAATTCGAGAACAAGCTTGCCGCCTATATCGGTACCAAGCATGTCGTGGCCTGCGCCAACGGCACCGACGCGCTGCTGTTGCCGCTGTTTGCAGCCGGCGTCGGCCCGGGTGACGCGGTGTTCGTGCCGAGCTTCACGTTCGCCGCCACCGCCGAAGTGGTGGCGCTGGCCAAGGCCGCGCCGGTGTTCGTCGATGTCGACCCGCACAGCTACAACATCGACATTGCCAGCCTCGAAGCGGCCATTGCCATGATCAAGAAGGAAGGAAGGCTGAAGCCGAAGGCAATCATTCCCGTCGATCTGTTTGGCCTTGCCGCCGATTACGAGGCGATCATGGCGATCGCCAACCGCGAAGGCCTGATGGTGATCGAGGATGCCGCCCAGTCGATGGGCGGTTCGCTCGACGGCAAGATGTGCGGCTCCTTCGGTGCGGTCGGCTCGACCAGCTTCTATCCGGCAAAACCGCTTGGCTGCTACGGCGACGGCGGCGCGATGTTCACCAATGACGATGCGCTGGCCGAACAGCTTCGCTCGTTCGCCTTTCATGGCAAGGGCGAGACGCAGTACGACAATGTCCGCGTCGGAATCAATTCGCGGCTCGACACGATACAGGCGGCGATCCTCATCGAGAAGCTGGCCATTCTCGAAGACGAGATGGTCGCCCGGCAGGTCGTGGCACAGCGCTATGCCGATGGGCTTGGCGACGTCGTTACCGCCGCCCGCAATCTGGACGGCAGCCGTTCGGCCTGGGCGCAATACGCCATCGAGACGCCGAAGCGCGACGGGCTGAGGGCGCATCTCGGCGAAAAGGGCATTCCGTCTGTCATCTACTATGTGAAGCCGCTGCATGCCCAGGTCGCTTATCGCGATTATCCGCGCACGCCGACCGGCCTTGCCGTTTCGGAAGACCTGCCGAAGCGGATCCTGTGCCTGCCGATGCACCCTTATCTCAGCGAAGCCGACCAGGACCGCATCATCGAGACGATCCGCAACTATATAGGCTCGAATTCGGCGCCGGCACCGGCC
>NZ_RZRR01000755.1:0-2813 GCF_003998555.1 Mesorhizobium sp. M7A.F.Ca.CA.002.09.1.1
AGAACGAGCTTTACCCGCATGAGCGCGAGGTCGAGCGCACCGGCGTGCTGCGCCGCGACCTGATCGAGGAGATCAAGGTAAAGGCGATCGAGGCCGGGCTCTATGCCGCCAACATGCCGGCCGATGTCGGCGGAGCGGGCCTCGATACGGTGACCTGGCTGCTCTACGAGAAGGAACTCGGCCGCGCCAATTACGCGCTGCACTGGACCTGCGTGTCGCGCCCCTCCAACATCCTCCTGGCCGGCACGCCCGAGCAGCGCGAGAAATATCTGTTCCCCTGCATCCGTGGTGAGAAATGGGACTGCCTGGCCATGACCGAGCCGGGCGCCGGCTCCGATTTGCGTGGCATGAAGGCAACCGCCGTGCAGGACGGTGACGACTGGGTGCTGAACGGCACCAAGCATTTTATCTCCCACGCCGACCTCGCCGACTTTGCCATCGTTTTCATGGCCTCAGGCGAAGAGGATTCGCCGCGCGGCAAACGCAAGAAGATCACCGCCTTCTTCGTCGATAAGGGCACCAAAGGCTTCACCGTCCGTGACGGCTACCGCAACGTCTCGCATCGCGGCTACACCAACGCCATCCTCGAATTCGACGATTGCCGGCTTCCCGCCGCCCAGGTGTTGGGCGAAGTCCATAAGGGGTTCGACGTCGCCAATTCCTGGCTCGGCGCCACCCGGCTGCAGGTCGGCGCCACCTGCCTCGGCCGCGCCGAGCGTGCGCTTGGCCATGCCGTCGAATACGCCGCGCAACGCCAGCAGTTCGGCCAGCAGATCGGCAAGTTCCAGGGCGTATCGTTCAAGCTTGCCGACATGGCGACCGAACTCAAGGCCGCCGACCTGATGGTGTTCGAAGCCGGCTGGAAGTACGATCAGGGCACCGTCACCGACCAGGACATGGCCATGGCCAAGCTGAAGGCCACCGAAATGCTCGCATACGTTGCCGATGAAGCGATCCAGATCCATGGCGGCATGGGGCTGATGGACGATCTGCCGCTGGAGCGCATCTGGCGCGACGCGCGCGTCGAGCGCATCTGGGAAGGCACATCCGAGATCCAGCGCCACATCATTTCAAGGGCGCTGCTGCGCCCGTTCGGGGCATAACATATGCATAAACTGGAGCGTCTCCTGCGGCCTAAATCGATCGCCGTCTTCGGCGGTGCGCAGGCTGCAGCCGTCGTCGCGCAATCGATCAAGATGGGTTTTGCCGGCGAGATCTGGCCGGTGCATCCGACCAAGGACGAGGTTGCCGGTCGCAAGGCCTATCGTTCGGTGGCTGACCTGCCCGGCGCGCCGGATGCTGCCTTTGTCGGCGTCAACCGGCATTTGACCATCGAGGTGATCAAGGCGCTGGCCGAACGCGGCGCCGGCGGCGCCGTCTGCTTTGCCGCCGGCTTCCTCGAAACCGAGGCCTATGACGATGATGGCGAGCGGCTGCAGGCCGAGCTGGTCGCGGCGGCGGGCCAGATGCCGATCATCGGGCCGAATTGCTACGGCCTGATCAATTATGCCGACGGCGCGCTGCTGTGGCCCGACCAGCATGGCGGCATAAGACTGGCCGAGGGCGGCAAGGGCGTCGCCATCATCACCCAGTCCTCCAACATCGCCATCAACATGACCATGCAGAAGCGCGGCCTGCCGATCGCCTTCCTGATGACCGCCGGCAACCAGGCGCAGACCGGCCTGTCCGAAATGGCGCTCGGCCTGATCGAGGATGAGCGGGTCACGTCGCTCGGCCTGCACATCGAGGCCTTCGATTCGGTAGCCGGCTTCGAACGGCTGGCGGCACGAGCCCGCGAGCTGAAGAAGCCGATCATCGCCATGAAGGTCGGCCGTTCCGAACAGGCCAGGCAAGCGACTGTCTCGCATACCGCGTCGCTCGCCGGCTCGGACGCGGCCTCGGGTGCGTTCCTGCGGCGGCTCGGCATTGCGCGCGTCGATTCGATCCCTGCCTTCATCGAGGCGCTGAAGCTGCTGCACATCACCGGACCTTTGCCCGGCTATAGGCTGTCGTCGATGAGCTGCTCCGGCGGCGAGGCCTCCGTCATGGCCGACAGCGCCGAAGGCCGCTGGGTCAATTTCCCTGTGCTGACCGACAGCCACCGCGCCCATGTCAAATCGACGCTCGGGCCGCTGGTCGCGGTCGCCAATCCCTTGGACTATCACACCTTCATCTGGAACAACGAGCCGGCGATGACCGCCACCTTCACCGCCATGGTGTCGGGCGGTTTCGACCTCAACATGCTGGTGCTCGATTTTCCGCGACCCGACCGCTGCTCGGTCACCGACTGGTGGGCGACGTTGCGCGCTTTCGAATCGGCGCTCAAGACCAACAAGGCGCATGGTGCGATCGTCTCCTCGCTGCCGGAGAACCTGCCGGAGGAATACACCGCCGAACTGATGGCGCGCGGCATGGTGCCGTTGTTCGGCATTTCGGAAGCGATGGATGCAGCCGGCGCAGCAGCCTTCATCGGCTGGGCTTGGGCTGAACCGCAGGCGCAGCCGATCGACACGTCGGCCTCCGGCGCCTCTGGCGGGGACCACGTCACGCCCGACGAAGCCGAGGCGAAGTCACGGCTGATCAAAGCCGGCCTGCCGGTGCCGAAGGGCGAGCGCGCCGCCAATGCCGTCGAAGCGGTGATTTCGTCCATGGCGCTCGGCTTTCCCGTCGCGTTGAAGGCGCTCGGCGTCACCCACAAATCCGAAGTTGGCGCTGTCAGGCTCAATCTCAGGGATGCCGAATCCGTCAGCACCGCAGCGCATAACCTGTTGCCGCTCGGCACCGGGCTCTATGTCGAGCGCATGGTGCGCGAC
>NZ_RZRR01000756.1:0-2793 GCF_003998555.1 Mesorhizobium sp. M7A.F.Ca.CA.002.09.1.1
CTTGAAAATGCTGACCGGCGAGATGAAGCCGGACGCCGGCTCGGTGCGGCTCGGCACCAATCTGGAGATCGCCACGCTCGACCAGAAGCGCGAGGCGGTCGACCCGCAGGAGACGCTGGCACAATATCTCACCGATGGGCGCGGCGAAAACCTCGTCATCAATGGCGAGCAGCGCCACGTGGTCTCCTACATGAAGGATTTCCTGTTCAAGCCCGAGCAGGCGCGCACGCCGGTGCGCGAGTTGTCCGGCGGCGAGCGGGCGCGGCTCTTGCTGGCGCGCGTGCTGGCGCGGCCCGCAAACCTTCTGGTGCTCGATGAGCCGACCAACGATCTCGACATGGAGACGCTGGAACTGCTGCAGGAACTGGTCGCCGGTTTCGCCGGCACCGTCATCCTGGTCAGCCACGACCGCGATTTCCTCGACCGCACCGTGACCAGCCTGATCGCGCCGGATGGTGAGGGCCGCTGGATCGAATATGCCGGCGGCTACTCCGACATGCTGGCGCAGCGCGGCGGCACGAAGCTGGACGACCGCAAGGCGCGGGCGAGAGCCGAAAATGGCGAGGCGCCCGCGTCAGGCAAGAGCGAAGCCGCCGCGCCAAAAGGGCCGGCGAAGAAACTGTCGTTCAAGCAGAAATTCGCACTGGAATCCCTGCCGAAGAAAATCGAAGCTGTGATGGCCTCGATCTCGAGGCTGGAGAACAACATCGCCGATCCGGCCTATTACGAGCGCGATCCGGCCTCGTTCCAGAAAACCATCGCCGCCCTCGACAAGGAGCGCGCGACGCTGGCCGCGCTCGAGGAAGAATGGCTGGAACTGGAGATGTTGCGCGAGGAGATGGAGGGGTGAGGAGTGTTTCGGCCGTAGGCCGATCAATCGACGACGATTTGTCGATTGAAGCGACGAACGCCCGGAGCCATAGCGAAGGGGCCGAGCGCCCCTACCTGCAGCTAGAACCGCCTGATTGCCTCCATACAGAAATGCGCATATATTATGCGCATGTTGCGGAGGCTATTATGCGCAAAATTGCCTTGAGTGCGACCCGTCAGCCAGCAAATCTGTCGATCGATTCGAACCTCATGAGGGAAGCCAAGGGACTTGACGTGAATGTCTCGCGCGCTGCGGAGGCCGGCATCGCGGAGGCGGTGGCTGCCGAAAAAACGCGACTGTGGAAGCTTGAGAACCGCGCCACGATGGACGCGTGGAACGACTATATCGAGAAACATGGCATCCCGCTGGAAGAGTACCGGCAGTTCTGATGCCCCGCTATGATGTCTTCGCCGGTCGCATCGAAGGCAGCTATGTGCTCGACGTTCAGTCAGAGCTGCTCGACAATTTCAAGACGCGGGTGGTCGTGCCGCTTCTGCCGGTCGCAATGGTGCCACCGCCGATGCGAAAGCTTCATCCGATTTTTGAGATCAACGGTCGAAAGCTCGTTATGGCAACACACCTGGTTGCCACCGTTTCTGCCAGCGAATTGGGCGAAAGTCGGCTGAACCTGATCAAGCACCACGACGACATCGTCGCTGCGCTCGACATGCTGTTCCAGGGCTTCTGAACGGCGGCTACAGCGTCTCAGCCTGCCGTCTTGGCCTGCCAGGCCTTGATTGCCTCGTCGAACACCTTCTCTCCGGGAATGCCCTTTTCCATGGTCAGCAACGCCCGCCGTCCGGTCTTGTAGACCACCGGCACGTCGATCCAGTCCTGGCCGCGCAACAAGGTCATGTTGGCGTCTTCGTCGGCCTTGGTGTCGTTGAGCGCGACGAGGAAGAAGCCGTCGGCAATCTTGGCCGGAATGCCGATCAGCGGGCTGCCGGCATCCTGCTCCGAAGCCTTCATGGCAACGCGCAGGATGTTGTCGACACCGCCGCCCTCGAAGCCGTCGGGCGTCAGGAAGATCATCTCGATGATATGGCTGGCCGGCAGCGTCTGGTCGGTGTTGCGGCGGATGGTCATGCGCAACTGGATGTCCTTGCCGGGAATGGTCGCCTCAGCGCGGATCGCCGGCTCCGGCGGCAGGTCGCCACCGGGCGATTCCTGCACCAGCGACCAGACGATGTTGCCGGGCTCGGCGGAGCCCTGGGCGGTGCTGGTGCGCTCCTCATAGAAGATCGCCTTCTGGCCGACAGGCAGAGCGGCTTCCGCAGGCGCAGCCGCCGGGGCGGGCGGCGCGGCACCTGCCGGTGCTGGCGGCGTGCCGGCAGCACCGGCCGGCGCTGCAGGCGCTGCTCCGTTGGCAGGCGGCGTTGCGGGGGCGGCATCTGTCGCCGGAGGCGTAGTCGCGGCAGGCGTACCGGCGGCCGGTGCGGAAATCGCCGGTGCGTTCGGGGCCGAGGGCGGGGTGGTCAGCGCCGCGACCGATTCGCCTTCGCCGATGCCGCTTTGGCCACCGGCCGGACCCGGGTCGACTTCACCACCCTGCGGTGTCAGCCGCTGGGTGAATTTCGTGCTTTCGGCTTCCGTGCCGCCAGCCGCGGGCGCCGGCGGCGCTGCCGCGGCATCGGTTGCCGGCTTGGCCGGCGCTGGCTTCACGGGTTCGGTTTTCGCTACCTGATTGCCGCCAAGCCCCAGCATCTTGCCGAAGGCGTCCTTGTTCAGCCAGATGCCGTAGCCGCCGCCGGCAACGACCAGCAGTGCGAAGACGGCCGCGATCAGCCCGCCATAGCTGCGCTTGCGCTCGGCGGGACGCAGGCGCTGGAAGGTATCCGGTACCGGCTCTTCATTGTCTTCGTTGCTGGAAAAGACATCGGCCTCGTCGTCCGCCTCCTCGGCGTTCATGCCTGGAAGAGGCG
>NZ_RZRR01000757.1:0-2789 GCF_003998555.1 Mesorhizobium sp. M7A.F.Ca.CA.002.09.1.1
AAGCTTGAGATCGACGACGGCATATTGGAAGGCAACGGTGCCGATCAGCGCCTGCACGCCGTCGACGCTCCGGCAGCTATGCGTTTCGTAATCACGCCGTTCGAAAGACCGGCGCAGTGCGTTGGCAAAGGCGATGTCGTCCTCGACGATCAGCAGCGTGCGTTCAGTCGGCATTGTGCCCTCGCGGAGACAGAGCAGCCAGCGGCAGATGCAACGTAACCGAAGCTCCCCCCTCGGTTCTGTTTCTTACAGTGACGCTACCCCCCAGCTTGCGGATGACATTGACGACCAGAAACAGGCCGAGCCCGCTACCTGGCCGGTTCTTGGTCGACGTGTAGGGCTTGCCGAATTCAGCAAGCATGGCTTCTTCAAATCCCGGTCCCGCGTCGACAACTTCGATGATGAGATCGTCCGCGTGGCGGCTGACGATCAAACCGACCCATAGAGGCGACGCTTCAAGTGCGTTGTCCAGTACATTGAACATCACCTGTTTGAGCGCGGGATCGGAGACGATCTCCTGGTTGGCGCCGAAACGCCTGGTGTATTCGAAACCTTGCGGCAGCCGTGTCGACTTCCATTCGGCCACCAGCTCCGCCAGAAAGGCATCGACGGAGGTGCGAACCGTGCCTTCGCCGCGCAATTCGCCCGACGACATCAGGATTCCCGAAACGATCTTCTTGCAACGGTCCAACTGGCCCTGCATCTCCCGGATTTCCTGCGCCAGATCCGGATCGGCCTCGAGAACCGGCATGCGCTGCCAGTCGTTGAGGATGACGGAAAGCGTAGCCAGCGGCGTGCCGAGCTCATGCGCGGCGCCAGAGGCGAGCAGGCCCATCCTGACGATGTGAGCCTCCTCCGCCGATTGCTGGCGCAAATCCGCAAGATGAGCGTCGCGGGTGCGAATGTTGTTCTGGACCCTGGTGATGAACAGCACCAGAAGCGTTGCCGCCAGGACGAAACAGATGAACATGCCCTGAATGTGCAGGCTGAACAGCCCGGCACCGTGTGCGGCGGGCAGGCTGATCTCACGGTAGAAGGTGGTCAGCGCGATGAAGCACGTGCTTGCAATGAGGACAAGCGCCCAGACCGACCATGTCTCCAGCAGTACCGCGCCCAGGATGACCTGGAGCAGGTAAAGCGAAATGAAGGGATTGGACGCGCCGCCGCTCAGGTAAAGCTGGACCGTCAACGCGGTGACGTCGAGCAGCAGTCCAAGAAACAGCTCGGTGTTGGTGATCGCGTCCTGGCTGCTGTGCCGGCGCAGGCTGGCGACGTTGAGAGCGATCAGCAGCAGGATCACCACTGCCATCGGCACCAGCGGCAGCCCGATGCCAAGCGCGTAGCGGACGAACAGGATCGTCACGATCTGACCGCCGACCGCGATCCAGCGCAGTTGGATCAGAAGCAGAAAATTCTGCTTGTTGGTCTTGTCGTGCAGCGTCATTGGGCCGGGAGGTCCCCAGCCCTGGCCAAGCAGGTCACTCAAGCGGGAGTCCGATCCAGGCGCTGGTTGAGCCGCAGCGCCAGCAGCGTGCATAGCGCTCCCGACAGCAGATAGGCGCCTGACGAGATCAGCCCGAAATGGGCGGACAGGAACAGGGCGACAATGGGGGCGAAGCCGGCGCCGAACAGCCAGGCGAGATCCGAGGTCAGCGCAGCACCTGTATAGCGGTAGTTCTTTGAAAAATTCGAGGCGAGTGCTCCCGAAGACTGGCCGAACGACAGGCCGAGCAGGACGAAGCCCAACACCATGAAGACGGACTCTCCGACGAAGCCGCCATCGAGCAGCTGTGGCGCGAAACCGCTGAACACGGCAATGGCCACCGCCGAGCCTCCAAGCAAGGGCCAGCGCCCGACCCGGTCGGCAACGACGCCCGAGATCGCGATTGCCGCCAGGCCGAAGAAGGCTCCGATCGTCTCGATGACCAGGAACCGTGCCGGTCCCTCGCGCGTGAACAGGAAGATCCAGGACAGAGGAAACACCGTCACCATGTGGAACAGGGCGAAGCTCGCCAGCGGCGCGAAAGCGCCGAGCACGACAGTGCGCCCTTCGGCGCGCAACGTCTCGCGGACGGAAGTCGGCTCCAGTTCCTGGCCTTCGAACAGTTTGGTGTATTCCGGCGTCACCACGATGCGCAGCCGCGCGAACAGGGCGACGACGTTGATGGCGAAGGCGACGAAGAACGGGTAGCGCCAACCCCAGCTGAAGAAGTCTTCAGCCGACAGGTTGCCGACGAAATATGCAAACAGGGCACTGGCGACGATGAGCCCGAGTGGCGCGCCCAGCTGCGGGATCATCGCATACCAGCCGCGACGCTTTTCGGGGGCATTCAACGCCAGCAGCGAGGCAAGTCCGTCCCATGTCCCGCCCAGCGCCAGTCCCTGACCGATCCGGAACATGGCCAGCAGCCAGGCCGAAGCCGGGCCGATCTGGTCGTAACCGGGCACGAAGGCGATCGACACGGTCGAGGTCCCCAGCAGGAACAGCGCGATGGTGAGCTTGGCGCTGCGTCCGTAGGCGCGGTCGAGCGCGGTGAAGATCGCCGTCCCGATCGGCCGCGCGATGAAGGCAAGCGCGAAGATGGCGAAGGAGTAGAGCGTGCCGGTCAACGGGTCGGCATATGGAAATACGAGCTTGGGGAAAACGATGACGGAAGCGATCGCGTAGACGAAGAAGTCGAAGAATTCCGACGTCCTGCCGATGATGACGCCAACGGCGATTTCGCCGGGCTTCACCTCATGATGCCGCGCATTGATCCGTCTTGCGTCGGCTTCGATCTTCGAAGTTG
>NZ_RZRR01000758.1:0-2780 GCF_003998555.1 Mesorhizobium sp. M7A.F.Ca.CA.002.09.1.1
TCATCCCGCTTGACGGCTTTCACACGCCGAAAAGTCTCTGGAAAACGATCAAGAAACATCCCTTCGACATCCGTTTCGATTTCGATTTCGAGGCGACCATCGACGGCTGCGCCGAAAAGCGCGCGGAGCGGCGCTCGACCTGGATCAATGCGCCGATCCGCGAAGCCTATATCGAGTTGCATCGGATAGGCCATTGTCATTCGGTCGAAGCGTGGCGTGAGGACCGGCTGGTCGGCGGCCTCTATGGCGTGTCGCTCGGCCGGGTGTTTTTTGGCGAGAGCATGTTCGCCAGAGAGACGGACGCTTCCAAGACCTGCCTCTTCTACCTCGTCGAGCGCTTGAAGGCGCGGGGCTTTGCTCTGCTTGATACGCAGTTCACCACCGAGCACCTCAAGCGGTTCGGCGCGGTCGACGTGCCGCGCGGCAAGTATGAGAAGATGCTCGCCGATGCGTTGAAGGGCGAGGCAATATTCTATCCCTGAGGATTGAGCCTACTTCCCGGTAGCGGCTTCCAATGGCGTCTGCGAATGGAACATCATCTTCCAGCCGTTGGCGCGATGGACGTAGCCGGTGCTGACCAGCGCGGCATAAGCCTCGCCATTCTCCCGTGTCGCACGCGCCTCGTAAGTCAGCATGATGATGTCGCTGCCCGGCTCGATAATGCCCTTGAGATCCATCTGCAGGTTGCGCCAGCGGTTGGGCTTGGCCGCGGTCTTGGCCAGATCCGCATTGTCCATCGCCTGTGCCATCTGCGGAAATGCCACCAGGCATTCGGTGTCGGCGTTGGCCGCGTAGTAGGCGGAGTCGCCCGTCCAGAATCCCTTTTCGAGTTCCAGCAATTCGGCCTTGCTAGCCGTGATCCGTTTGCTGTCTGACATCGGAAGATCCTCCTTACGCATGAATGTGCGCTCGTCCGTGGCCCAACGCATTGTGGCCAGGACGGTTCCGGGGGATCAGTTGGTGTCGGTAGTATCGGGTTCCGAAGCGTCCGGCTCCGTCACATCAGGCGTTGTGACGTCCGGAGTGGTCGCGGCTTCCGGTTTGGCTGCGGCGGGCTTGGGAGCCTCCGCTTTGGTTGCGTCAGCCTTGGCTCCGTCGGGCGCCGGCACATCCGACTTCTGCTTGCAGGCCTTCAGCCAGACGTCGTAGACGGCATGCTCGACGGCGTTGAGGCCGGGGCTTTCGGCAAACATCCAGCCGGTGAAGATGCGGCGGATCTTGCGGTCGAGCGTGATCTCGTCGACCTCGACGAAGGAATCGGTCTTCGGCGCCTCCGCCTGCGGCCGCGAATAGCAGACGCGCGGCGTCACCTGCAAAGCGCCGAACTGCACCGTCTCGTCGATATAGACATCGAAGGTGATGATCCGGCCGGTGATCTTGTCGATACCGGCAAACTCGGCAACGGCATTGGTAACCCGGTCCGCTCCCGCGGGCGGCGCCGGCGCGGGTGCCGCGGGCTCAGGCGAAGCGGCGAAGGCCACGGTGCTGACGGCAAGACCGGCGGCTAGCGCCAGACTGGCCGATATTGAGTAAGAAAAGCTCATGCAAAGATACCGGTGGTTCGCGCCCGGGTGATTCTGTCGATCGCCAAGGCTAGTCGCCGTTTTCTGATCAGCAAGCAGCTAAACACCAATTGTGGCGATAAAGGACCGGCTTGCACCCTGTCGCTACGACCCGGGTGTCCAGGCATCGTAGTCGCCGGTGACCTGCGGGCGATGCTGATTGGTGAGCACCGAGCCCTTCGGACGATAGGCCGCCGGGCTGCCGGTCAGATTGGGCTGATGCGGCTTCTGCCAGTCGCGTGGCTTGTAGTCCTCGCTGGACGGCGCGACGTCGACACGGTGGTGCATCCAGCCGTGCCAGCCGGGCGGTATCGCCGAAGCTTCCGAATAATTGCGGTAGATGACCCAGCGGCGCGTGCGGCCTTCCGAATCGATGCCGCCTTCGTAGTAAAAATTGCCGGTCTCGTCCTGGCCGACCTTCTTGCCATACCGCCACGTGTGCAGGCGGGTTCCTATCGTCTGGCTGTTCCACCAGGTGAAAAACTGCGTAAGGAAAGTCTTCATCTCAAAACCCTCGCGCCGGCAGCGCCCGTTTCCTGCTTATGGCGTCAGGCCTTGCCGAAGGCAAGGCTTTTGCCACGGCGTGTGCGCAAATGGCTTTCCTGAAACCCGACACAAGCCTGTGATCCTGCCGGTGGCTGCATGCACGCTTGCCAAGCCTTTGCGGTGTTTCTAAAGCTCTGCGCGCCCATGCTTGTATCCAGCCCGGCTTGAGGCCAAAGGAGGTGACGATTGGCCACGGAATTGCCGACCACCGACATGCGCATCAGCGCCGAGGCGATTCGCCACCGCAAGGGCGGCGCGCCGATCGTTTGCCTGACCGCCTATACCTATCCCATCGCCCGTCTGCTTGATCACCATGTCGATCTGCTTCTGGTCGGTGACAGTGTCGCCATGGTCCTCCACGGCCACAAGACGACACTGGGTGCCTCGCTGGAGATGATGATCGCACATGGGCAAGCCGTGATGCGCGGCTCGGCCAGTGCCTGCGTCGTCGTCGACCTGCCGGCTGGCAGCTATGAGGTCACGGCAGCACTTGCCGTCGCCTCGGCGCGGCGGGTCGTCGACGAAACCGGCTGCCAGGCGGTAAAGCTCGAAGGCGGCGTCGACATGGTTAGCCAGATCGCGGCCATCGTCGCCGCCGGCATTCCGGTCATGGGGCATATCGGCCTGCAGCCGCAATCGGTCGAGAAGGACGGCGGCTACAAGATCAAAGGC
>NZ_RZRR01000759.1:0-2778 GCF_003998555.1 Mesorhizobium sp. M7A.F.Ca.CA.002.09.1.1
ACTACAAGGTCTACCGAGCCGACGGCCAGCCCCGGCTTTCCGACCTTGAGCACGTCGGCGGCAAGAGTGGCTGGCTGAAGGTTTCACTTTTGAAGGCGGAGACCGCAATGGGATCGCGTGATAGCATTGTCATTGCGGCCGTGACGGACGACGGGCAGGTGCTGGCCTCCGAAACGGCCGAGCGCTTGTTCCAGATACCCGCATCCATCGCGGCGATTGATGCCGAATATCCGGCCAACCGCATGGCCGGGATCGACAGGGAAGCGTTGGGCGCTGCGCAAAAATCCGCCGAGGACGAAAACCGGAAATGGCTCGAAGAGGAAACCGTCAAGCTTGAAGCCTATGCCGAGGATCTCGAAAAATCGAATGACATACGTGTCAGGGAACTGGACCTGGAGGCGCGCAACGCCCGGCGGGCACTTCGGGCCAATCAGGCGATTCCGCTAGTCGAGAAGGTAGCGGAAGAACGCCGGATCAAGAAGCTTGAAGGCGAGCGGGATGACCTCAAAATGTCGACCTTCCAGACGCTCCGCGAAATCCGGAAGGAGGTCGACAGCAAACTCGACGAGGTCGCCGCGAAGCTGGCGATTACGCCCAAGGTAACACCATTGCTGACGGTGAGGTGGGAGGTGCTATCGGGGGGCAGCAGCCTATGGATGTCTTAGTCCAAAGTGCTGGAACGGCAGAAACGCTTGGCAATGCAGTCAGAGCATGGAGTGAACATCGCCCGTGTACAGGGTTCTGGGTAGCCGCAGCCTACGCCACTGTCTCGGGAGTTCGTGAATTGCTTGGCGCATTAACGATGATGGATGCGCCTGAAACGCATTGGCTCGTGGGGCTAGATGACTATATCACCCAACCCGGAGCTCTCAGGTTGATTCAATCTCTTCCTGGAGCGCAAATTCGCGTTGCAGGCCTCTCAAGCAAAGATGCGAGGTTCCATCCCAAGCTGTATTTTTTCAAGTCAACATCGAAGGAAGAGACCAACCTCCTAGTTGTCGGTTCGGCCAATCTGACTCGTGCTGCTCTCCGTAAGAATTGCGAGGCCAACGCAATTGGCACTGGAGGCAAGAATTCTACTGAAGCCTTTGATGCGGCTTGGTCGCAGTTGTGGAGCATCGGCGAGGAGCTTACAGCGGAGAAATTGAGCGAATACGAGCAAACCTATCTAAAGATTCGACCGCTCCGAGACGCTATCGCGCGACTGACCACAGGCAAGAATGAGAAAGAGCCTCCTGTAAAGAAAGCTTTAGATTCCGACCAAACCGAAGTAGATCCAGCGCTCGCCACAACGTGCTGGATTGAGGGTGGCAATATCACGTTGATGGGAAAGGAGCTTGAGTTTAAAGCGGAGCAAGCGCTTTTCTTTGGGCTTTCCTCAAACGGCGGAGAGGATTCATATTTCAATTTCAAAACCTCGGCAGGGACTGTCGCTAAACTCAAAATGCGGTATCAGCAGAATCACATGTGGCGACTTCAACTGAACGATGAAGTTCCTGAGGTGAAAGTCGGGCTCAGACCGAAAAATCCAGATGGCAGTTTGGGCAGGTCACCGTATGTCGCCGTATTTGAACGGACAAAAATTGGAGGCACCTTCGTACTCGGGTTCCTTCATTTGGAGTCCAAAGAATTTTCTAGGTTGAAACGTCAATCTGAAAGATATGGGGCGACTGGTAGCACCATCGCGCGGCAATACGGATGGTTTTAACGTCGGAAAAATGATGAACGGATCAAAAAAACTAGAACTAACTTGGGTTGGAAAAGGCTCATCGCCTTCGATCGAACCACGTATTCTGGTTCCAGATGATGATTTCTCGCATATCGCAAGCGAGAAGAAGACTGGGGATCTTTATGCGAACTCTCTGATTCAGGCCGATAATCTATTAGCGCTTAAATCCCTCCAAGACGAGATCGGAGGTATGGTGAAGTGCATTTTTATTGACCCTCCGTATAATACCGGATCTGCATTTGAGCAATACCAGGATGGTGTTGAGCATTCTCTTTGGCTAAATTTACTAAACGATCGAATTAAGCTTCTCTACAATCTATTGGAGCCAACCGGTTCCTTCTGGGTGAGCGTTGATGACAACGAAGCGCATTATCTGAAAGTTATGTGCGACGAGGTGTTTGGTAGAGGTAATTTTATCGCGAATGTAGTCTGGCAGAAAAAGTATACCGTTTCCAACGACGCTAAGTATTTCAGCGACAACCACGATCATATTTTGGTGTACGCAAAAGAGCGAGAACGTTGGTCCCCCAATCGCCTGCCCCGCTCTGATGAAATGAATGCACGATATTCAAATCCGGACAATCATCCGAAAGGTCCATGGAAGGCTACACCACTGCACGCGAAGAGCGGCAGCGCGAAGGCAAAAGGATTCAGCTTTCAGTTCAAGAATGGGTTCGTTTGGCGGCCCCCTTCAGGAACCTTTCCAAGATTCTCTGAAGAGTCGTTGCGACGGATGGACGAGAACAGCGAGATTTGGTTTGGACAAGGCGGCACTTCACAGCCATCACGAAAGACCTTTCTTTCGGAGTTGTCGAATACGGGAACCCCACCGCTGACAGTGTGGCTAAGTTCAGATGTCGGGCATAATCATGAGGCCAAAACCGAGGTAAAGGCATTCAATCCGGATGATGTCTTCGCCACTCCAAAACCCGAGCGCTTGCTTCAGCGGATTCTTCACATTGCCACTAGTCCCGGTGATCTCGTCCTCGATTCATTCGCAGGGTCCGGGACCACGGGGGCAGTCGCGCACAAAATGGGCCGTCGTTGGA
>NZ_RZRR01000760.1:0-2766 GCF_003998555.1 Mesorhizobium sp. M7A.F.Ca.CA.002.09.1.1
GCGCACATATTGCTGGTAGGGGATGCTGCCGGCCGGCAGGAACGCGTTGGAGAAGCCGGTCAGCGCCTCGAACTCGATATTGGCGGTCATGCCGCCGAACTCCGGCGAGAACATCGAGCCGGAGCGCAGCGCCCGCACATTGGGGATCGGATCGGGCGTGATGGTGACGCCGGGCAGCTTGGTCGGGTCCCAGAAGGACTCGCTCATGACGATGATGATGTCAGGCTTCTCGGCCGGCACCGAGGCGGTCACATCGGGCCTGGCGATCGCCGCGATCGCCTTGTCGGAATAGCCCGGCGGCGCAGAGACATGCGCCATCGGCACATTGAGCGCAAAGGCCAGCGCAAAACCGTTGGAGGCATAGTTTTCCTTCTGGTCCCACATGATCGGGATGATCTGCAACCGGTCCCTGGTCCAGGAGAAGGTGGCATAGTCCATGATCGAAACGAAGAAGGCGAGCAGCGGCACTGCCAGCGTCAGCCGCGCAAGGCGTCCCTTGCGGCTGAGTGCGGGAACCTTGCGGCGCCACATCCGCCAGCCATAGACGAGCAGCGACAGGCCGGCGACGATGCCGACGACCATGGCGAGCGCGGTCATCGGCCGGTCGCGCACCAAAAGCGGCAACAGCGCGAAGATCTGGCGGGCATAGAGGAAATC
Organism: Mesorhizobium sp. M7A.F.Ca.CA.002.09.1.1; assembly: GCF_003998555.1. Classification (NCBI taxonomy): domain Bacteria; kingdom Pseudomonadati; phylum Pseudomonadota; class Alphaproteobacteria; order Hyphomicrobiales; family Phyllobacteriaceae; genus Mesorhizobium; species Mesorhizobium sp. M7A.F.Ca.CA.002.09.1.1. Next base: position 658 of record NZ_RZRR01000760.1, read on the forward strand.
GGTCGGATAGAGCGGATCGCCGAGATAATGCGACTTCTGGTGGCCGACGAAGGCAAGCGATAGCGTCAGCGGCGCGACGATCATCAGGCTCTGATGGCTGCGGCCCAGCACCGCATCGAGGCCGATCAGGATCAGCGCGAACACGACGATGGTGGTCCAGCCCGGCTTGAGCGGCTGCAGGAAGAAGGAGACCGTGCCGGCAAAGTCGCCGCGCACGATCAGTTCGATGGCAAACACCAGGACGGCGGCGATCGCCAGGCTGATCAGCCCATAGCGCACGACCGGCCATCTCCTGCCCGGCAGATAGCCGGTGGAGGGGTCGTCTTCCAGGAACTGTGGCGCGGCCTTGCCGGCGCGTTTGTAACTCTTTGCCACTTTAACTTCCCCACCCAGCGACAAGCACGTCACTCGATTGTCATGGAATTGTCACGCAAAGCTAGCGCCTGTGGCCAAAATAAGAAGAGCCAGCAAACGAATCGTGAGCGGTTTTCATCAGGAGTGATCGCCAAAAAGCCTTTCGGAACAGGCACTCGGCGGATGAAGCTGCGGTCGAGCAGGGTCGAACCGGGCTTGACTTGGCGGCCTGCCTTGCGTCACAGGCAAGAAAAACTCGTCTATCAGGCAAGCAAAACCAGCCCTTGGGAGCCCGCGCATGGCCGTTGCATTCACCTTTCCTGGACAAGGCAGCCAGGCAGTCGGCATGGGCAAGGATCTCGCCGAGGCCTTTCCCGAGGCGCGCAGAATTTTCCAGGAAGTCGACGACGCGCTCGGCGAAAACCTGTCGAAGCTGATCTGGGAAGGGCCGGAAGAGACGTTGATGCTGACCGCCAACGCGCAGCCGGCGCTGATGGCGGTGTCGCTGGCCGCGATCCGGGCGCTGGAATCGCGCGGCTTCTCGCTGAAAGGCAAGGTCGCCTATGTCGCCGGTCATTCGCTGGGCGAATATTCGGCGCTCGCGGCCGCTGGCTTCGTTTCGGTTGCCGATGCCGCCAGGCTGCTGCGCATCCGCGGCAATGCCATGCAGGCGGCGGTGCCGGCCGGCGAGGGCGCCATGGCGGCGATCATCGGATTGGAACAGGCCGATGTCGAAGCCGCTTGCGCGGAAGCCGCCAAAGGCTCCGTCTGCCAGATCGCCAACGACAATGGCGGCGGCCAACTGGTCATTTCCGGCGCCAGGGCCGCGGTCGAACTGGCGGCGAAACTGTGCACTGAGAAAGGCGCCAAGCGCGCACTGATGCTGCAGGTGTCCGCGCCCTTCCATTCGGCGCTGATGGCGCCGGCCGCGAACGTTATGCGCGACGCACTCGCCGGTGTGACAAAGAATGCGCCGGTCGTTCCCGTCCTCTCCAATGTCACGGTCAGCCCGACCAGCGATCCGGACGAGATCGCCCGCCGCCTGGTCGAGCAGATAACCGGCCGCGTACGCTGGCGCGAGACCGTGGAGTGGTTCGGCGCAAATGGCGTCACCACGCTTTACGAGATTGGCGCCGGCAAGGTGCTTTCGGGATTGGCGCGGCGCATCAACCGCGACATCGCCACTGCGTCGGTCGGCTCGGCGGCTGAGGTCGAGGCAACGCTAGCAGCGCTTGCATAAAGCCCTATTTGATCCCATTCCCTGCAAAGGGGTGTTCTCTTCTCAATCAGGAGACAAAAATGTTCGAATTGACTGGCCGCAAGGCGCTCGTCACCGGCGCATCGGGAGGCATCGGCGAGGCGATCGCCCGGATGCTGCATGCGCAAGGCGCGATCGTCGGCCTGCATGGCACCCGCGTCGAGAAACTGGAGGCGCTGGCTAGCGAGCTTGGCGACCGGGTCAAGCTGTTCCCGGCCAATTTGTCCAACCGTGACGAGGTCAAGGCGCTCGGCCAGAAAGCCGAGGCCGATCTCGAAGGCGTCGACATCCTGGTCAACAACGCCGGCATCACCAAGGACGGGCTGTTCGTGCGCATGTCGGATGCCGATTGGGACAGCGTGATCGAGGTCAATCTGACCGCCGTTTTCCGGCTCACCCGCGAACTCACCCATCCGATGATGCGCCGCCGCCATGGCCGCATCATCAACATCACCTCGGTGGTCGGCGTGACCGGCAATCCCGGCCAGACCAATTAC
>NZ_RZRR01000075.1:0-10741 GCF_003998555.1 Mesorhizobium sp. M7A.F.Ca.CA.002.09.1.1
CGATATCCCCAGGCGTCATCGGCGCGATCGCGGCCGTTTCAATATCGCTGCTGTCGACCATTGGTTTGACCGTCGTCATCCATCAGAAATGCACCCAGTTCCGCAGGCTGGTCCAGGTCTTGCGATCGAGCCGGTAGCGCTCGACGGGAACCTGGCCGGCGACGATCGAGTTCAGCATGCCCTGGCCGGCATACTGGAACCCGCACTTGTGGATGACGCGGCGCGAGGCCGGATTGATGACCCGCGTCGAGGCATGCAGGACCTGGATCGACGTCCTCTGGAAGGCGAGATCGACCAGCGCGTGCGCTGCTTCCGTCGCATAGCCCTTCTTCCAGTGCGGCTCGCCGATCCAGTAACCGAGCTCCAGCCCGCGATCGGTGGTGTTGAGGCCGGCGCAACCGACGAAGGTGTCGGTGCCGGCCAGCGTCAGGGCATAAGCAATGCCGGCCCGGCGCGATTTGGTCATGGCCAGGAAAGCGCGCGCCTCGGCCTCGCCATAGGGGTGCGGCATGCGTGCCAGCATTTCGGCGACATGGCGGTTGTCGGCAAGCTCGACCAGCTGCGCGATATCGCCCTCGTGGGGCGCCCGCATCACCAGCCGCTCGGTGACCAGCACCGGGCAGTCTATCGCGTAACTTTCGTCTTCTGAGTCTTCCGCTTCGGCAACCATTTGAAAGTCCTCCAGGCACAAGAAAAAGGGGAGATGGAAACCCATCTCCCCTGATCCTTTTCCTGGCTTTGCCAGACACCGGTTCCCGAGATGGGCGCCGGTGTTCTAGTGCGGAACCGGCTACTCCGCGGCTTTGGCAATCGGGTTGACCGATACGTAGGTTCGGCCGTTGGCTTTTTTGTTGAACGTCACGGCGCCGGTCTCGAGCGCAAAAAGCGTATGGTCCGTGCCCATGCCGACATTGACGCCGGGATGCCACGTGGTGCCGCGTTGACGAATGATGATGTTGCCCGGGATGACGGCTTCGCCGCCGAACTTCTTCACGCCCAGACGCTTGGAATGCGAGTCGCGACCGTTGCGCGACGAGCCGCCAGCTTTCTTGTGTGCCATCTAACTAACTCCGTTGCGCCGCAAGGCGCCTAAAAGGCCTTATGAACGCGTTCGCGTTCCGTTTCAAGTCCGATCCGGCGACCTGGTCGCCAGAAAATTACTTCGCCGCCAATTCCTTGGCCTGCTCGCGCCAGTCCTTGATCTGGTCGGCGCTGAAGGGCATGTGCTCGTCGATCTTGGCGACATCCTTGTCGGTCAGCTTGGCGAGCTGCGCGAAGGTGATGATGCCCTGCTCGTTGAGATCCTTGGCTGCGACCGGGCCGATGCCCTTGATCACGGTCAGATCGTCCGGCTCACCCTTGGGCGCCTTGAACAGCGGCGCTGCCGCGGTCTCGGCTGCCTTTGTCTCGGCTGCCTTGGCCTTGGGCTCCTTCTTCGGCGCGGCTTCCGCCTGCACCTCGGTGGCGGCCTCGGCCTTCACCTTCTTCGGCGCCTTGACCGCTGCCGTCTTCGTCGGCTTGGCGCCACCCAGCAGGATCTCGGAGATCCGCACGGTGGTCAAAAGCTGGCGATGGCCGATCTTGCGGCGCGAATTCTGCCGGCGGCGCTTCTTGAAGGCGATGACGGTGCGGTTCTTGCCCTGCTCGACGACTTCGGCGGTGACCACCGCGCCGTCGACGAACGGCGCGCCGAACGTGACATTCTCGCCTTCGCCATGTGCGAGGACGTGGCCGATCTCGACCATATCGCCGACAGCGGCTTCGAGTTTTTCGATCTTCAGGAGATCGTTGGCGGCAACGCGATACTGCTTGCCACCCGTTTTAATGACTGCGAACATTTTTTGCCTTTCGCTGTTCGGTCGGCCTTGATGAGCCGCCTCTGGCGGTTCAGCCGTCTTTTTGTCAGTCTGCGGGTTCAAAAAACAAGCGGCGCGGAAGAACCCTCCACGCCGATTGCGCGCTGTCCCTAACCGAAGGTTGAGTGCGAGTCAAGGCAAACAGCTGTTGTCGGGACTGTTGTTGGCGGCCGAAGGATCGAGCGTGTCAGCACGACTGCACGACGTGACCGTCGTCGAGGCAAGCACGCGTGACTGGTTACCAACCTACCCAGGCCTCGCCGCCGCTGAACCGTCGCGAATCCGCTGCTTGCCCGGCAAGCCAAATAACTGACGGATTGGCCTTGTAACCTGCCCGTTCAGCCGTTATCTAGTGCGCCGCGCCGGCAACGGCCGACCATGACCGCGGAGAGGTGGCAGAGTGGTCGAATGCACCGCACTCGAAATGCGGCATGGGTGCAAGCCCATCGGGGGTTCGAATCCCTCCCTCTCCGCCATTTAGCTTCCATAAAAATCCTTTCCTTTCAAAAGCTTCCTTGTTGCGCTTGACCAGCACGAAGCGAAACATATCTTAGACTGTGTAACAAACTGTGTAACATTAGAGAAAGATAATGCGACGTTCCGCAGCGCCAAAGCCGCATAAACGTGAAGGCATCTGGTATCTCGTCCGCAGGGTGCCGAAGGAATTCGCGGCGTTTGATCGCCGCTGCCTAGTACGCATTTCCACGGGCGTCGCCGTGGCTGACGATCCCCGCGGTGTACGGGCGCGAGATGCAGTGCAAAGCCTCGGCGCGGGGCTGGAGGCGTATTGGCGTAGACTGCGGGAAGGCCAATCCGCCGAGGCGGGGCTGCGTTTCGAAGCCGCGAGGAAGCGCGCGCGGTCATTTGGATTGGCCTATCGCACTAACGAGGAACTAGCAGCGGGGCCGCTCGACGAACTCATGGCCCGTATCAAGCTGCTCCTCGACAAAAAATCGATCGAGGACGCGCAGGACGTCTCGGCCGTCATGGGTGGGGAGAAGCGGCCAGCGGTCCGCCTGAGCGGTCTTATCAAGGAATTCGAGACGATCGAGCAACAGAACTTGCTGACCATGTCGCCCAACCAAATCAAGAAATGGCGTAACCCCAAAAAGCGCGCAGTTGCCAATCTGGTTGGAGTCATTGGCGACAAGGAGATCGCAAGCCTCACTCGGGACGACGCAATCGCGTTCCGCGAGTGGTGGCAAAAGCGGATCGTTGAGGATGGACTTGATATCGGTACGGCCAACAAGGACATCGGCCATGTTTCGAAAATGCTGCGCGTCGTCGATCTGACTCACCAGCTCAAGCTGGAGCCGGTTTTTCGAAACCTGCGTCTTTCCGGCGCCGTCCCCGGGCAACGCGCTGCGTTCACAGCGGAGTTCATTCAGGAGAAGATACTCGCTGAAGGCGCGCTCGACGGACTCAATGACGAAGCCCGCCATCTAATCTATGTGATTGCCGATACCGGACTCAGGCTTTCTGAAGCGGCAAACCTCACCACCGAAACAATCCACCTCGATCGAGAAATCCCGCATGTGCGGGTGCGCCCCAATGGCCGTCGCTTGAAGACCGGTCATTCAGCCCGTGACATTCCCTTGGTTGGCGGCGCACTTGCAGCCATCAAGCTCCATCCGGACGGCTTTCCTCGTTATCGCGACAAGGCCGCGTCACTTTCAGCGCTCGTCAACAAGGTGCTCGCCAGCAAGGAACTTCTGCCGACTTCCGAGCATAGTCTTTATAGCCTGCGACACACTTTCGAGGACCGGCTGACGGCAGTTGAGGCGCCGGAGAAGGTAATTGCTTCTCTGATGGGCCACAAATGGATCCGGCCCAAATACGGCGCGGGACCTTCGTTAGCGCAAAAGCGCGAGTGGCTCCAAAAAATCGCTTTTACCCCGCCCGGGCGAATGTGATTGCGGCGCCATCCAGGCCTTGAGAACCAACCTCACGGCTCCAGCTGTCCGAGCCATTTAGGTTGAGCGTGGCCAGCACGCGCTGCGCTCGCTCGCGATTTCCGAGCTTCCGCCGCATTTGTTCGACCTCGTATTCCAGCCTTTCGAAGGTCGGTATATAGGCATCTCCATGCCGGATGACCAAGTAGGCGGCAACAGCTAGACACCATTCTAGCTCCGTGGCCGATGGATCGGAAAAAGGGGCGACGCCATACCAAGACGAGCAACGCCTCTCGAGGGCTTCCGAACTAGGCAAACGGCCAGCATGTGGCATGGGAAAGAAACCTATGCCTGATCGACGAACCTAAAGTGCTCACGAAGCTTGACCGGTACGCGGGCCATCGGAGGGTTCTGCCTAAAACCGCCAAAAATTTTGAAACACCCATTCATCCGGCTCGAATTCAAAGGGATCGGCGATTTTTGGGTTATGGCTTGCAAGCATAGTTCAGCCCAGACAAGAACGCCTGATATCTTGTCGTGCACTGTCACCCTGCCAAATATGGTGCCGGCGACAACGGCAGTTTGGCGAGCAGAAGAATTCCCGAGACTGAGACGTTCTACGGCTTGGCCCATGTTCGCGCTCCTCCTCGATTGGAGACAGGATGGGCCATATGGAAGCGAATAAAAGGAGGTTGGTGACGAGTCTCGGTAGTGGAGTAGAAACGGGTGGAAAAGCTTGCGCTATTCGCCATCGGCGCCGCTAAGCGCATTTGAGAGAAGGGGCAGCGATCGCCAAGAGATGACGTCCGATCGCAAGCCGGCTAGAAATGCGACAGTGACGCGCCTTTTTTGGCACGACCTTAGCACCCGATCGGGCCTCAGCTGGTCGTCGTTGCGCAGCCGATCGGGTGCGATTTTTATAAAGCTCTCTTGGCTTTAGCTTTGAGAGCCCGTCATCGAGACAAATGCAAGGGAACGGTCCGCCCCCTGGGGACATTCGACATGCCGTGGCAGCTTCCTATGGTGAGCCAGCGCATTCCGATACACGTTTTCCGCGCTCTACCGTTGCTCCAGCACCTGTGCTGAGGCTGAGCGCTTGATCAGGACCCGACCGCTGCTGTTGCGGGATGGTGACTGGGTTGAGGTCGCGAAGACCTTGACCGCGGGTACGTTGTTCATCCCGATGAGCGCTGAGCCGAGAAGCAGCCAAGAACGCTTCCCGTAATCGAATCCTACGGGAACCGCGAAACCAGCGTCCAAAGGACGCAATTCTCCGACGTCGTTCACTCAAGCTCATCTCGCAACTTGAACGCTTGTATGAAGCCGCTGCATGTGCGCCGGTGGACCGGATTGCTGCTATCCAAACCACGTGCTCAGTTTCGCCCCCGTAATAACTCTACCGTCCGAAACGGCTTTCGCGCGTCAGGTCCACCCCACATGAAAGTTCCGCGAGCAGCACGGACGGAGAGGCCGGTCACAACTCCTTCGCGTGCTCTTTTACTACCGAATCAAGTGCCAAATGGAGAGGCACTGCCTTAGAGAACAGGAAGCCCTGCGCGGTTCTGCAGCCAAGCTTGTACAGAGTTTGCCGATCTGCCTCTGTTTCAACGCCCTCGGCCATGACCTCGATCCCGAGCGTCCTACCAAGATCAATCACCGCTTTGACAAGCAGCCGATTCTCCCGGGACTTGGCTAAGCCGCGAACGAAGCCCTGATCTATTTTCACCTTCCTGATCCGACTGTCCTTGAGCGATGCCAACGTCGAAAAACCGGTGCCGAAGTCATCGAGCGCGATAGAAATGCCAGCATGTGAAAGCCGGGCGAGCTTTTCATCCACTCTGTCCGGATCCACTGGGGCTTCTTCGGTAATCTCGATGTCGAACATCGTTGCAGGGAGGTCTTTTGCCGCCAGACCATTAAGAATCATCTCGTCAATATCGCCAGCTTCCAACTCGCACGGTGAAACATTCATCGCCACACGAACATCACGACGGTCAGCTTTGACCAAGCCCTCGATAAGAGCGCAACAGTCGGCGAATACCGTTTGAGTTAGCAGCTGAAGCATTCCAGTTTCGCGTGCCGCTGTCATGATCTCGGGCGGAGAAATGGGACCGTGAAGCGGGTGAGACCATCTTAGCAAGGCTTCAAAACTGACGACGGCTTCAGTTTCGAGTCTTACGATTGGCTGAAACCAAGCGACCAAGCTTCTCATCGTTATCGCCGAATGAAGATCGCGTTCGATTGACTGGCGGCGTTGCAACTCCCGGGCTAGCTCGGCATCGAACAGACAAAATTCATTCCTGCCGCGGCGCTTAGCTGTGTAAAGGGCGATGTCGGCCCGCAACAACATTTCCGTTAGTCCGGGGTTTTCAGCCAAGTAGATTCCTATAGACGCTCCAATGCGGACTGATGCGATCCCAGGATAGGGGCGAGCAAGCTTGGCTATGAGATTGGACGCGAGATTGGTGGGAGAAGGAGAATTCTTTCGCGAAGAAAAAACCAGCACGAATTCATCCCCACCGATGCGGGCGAGCGTTGAGCCCTCCGGTGCTTCTTCCTCTATTCGGCGGGCGATCCTGGCAAGCAGCTCGTCACCCGTTCTGTGACCGTAGGTATCGTTGACAGATTTGAACCCGTCCAGATCAATCAGCATGGCCACAAAGGGTCCATCGGTGTTCTCAAACTGATCGATTGCATGTTCGAGGCCCCGCCTGTTGAGGAGCGCGGTAAGATGGTCCTCCCTGGAATTGCGCTCCATTTCCGCGGCAAGCCGCTCGGCTTGATGTCTCAGGCGGCTCGCGTCACGGAAGCGCGCTTGTCCAACGAACGAGGATCGAACCAGGCCGCCCTCGAAAAGCAGGACGGCAAAAGCCAGAATGTAGTTTTCCGGGGCTCCCTTCGTCAGCAAACATGCGGCGGCAATGAGGAGTGGCGGTGTGATGAAGCATATCGCTGCCGCAGCATATGAGCTGCCGTACGTGACCGCGCCAGCTGAAATGCCCGCCAGAATTATTAGATGCAGCGATGCTTGAGACGTCGTGTATCCAGCCGTTAGGACGGCAAGGAATGACCAGGTGAATCCCGCCAGAAGAGCAAGCCTGCCAAACCAGCGAAGCCGCAGCCAAACCCGTGTCAGATCATCCTGGACTCCGGGTTCCTTCAGCTGATGACGGGCGAGTGCAAGGCGGGCGGCATTTATCGCATTAACGACCGAAAACCAGGCCGCGCCAGCAAGACCGTTCCCGGAAAGGGCCTGCACGGTCAAAATCAGCCCGGACAGCACAATGCTTATCGGCATTGAGACGAAAAGGCCTGCCCTCAGATCAGCGAGCTGGTCCTGAAGGATTCTCGCCTCCAGCGGATCTTCTTTTTCCAAGGCTGGACGGGTCAGCTTGCTTACTCCTGCTTGTCCGCAGCCTATGCAGCCCCCCTGAAGGACGGGTTAATTCTTCAATCGGAGATCAGCGTCGGGGAGCAGGATTACTCCGGTGCATCATGCACTCTCTCATCGCTCGCCCAGCACGCGCAAAAATGCGACTGCTGGTGCAGTATCACCGCTGGAGCTCCGCCGAAATCCCATGCCGGACAAGGGGAACATGTTGGGCAAAGCGAAGCCCCAGATGCCTTGCAAGCCGTGCCGCCAGGTGGTCTCTGGAGTAGAGTCCAACCAATATGTTCGTTGCATGGTAGAGCGGCGCCGCCGACAGGCGCAGCCGCCTTTCGTATATATGCAGCATGTCGGGGTCGCCAACATTGCGGCCGTCGCGGCACGCAGTCATGATTCCACGGGCGAGTTGCTTCTGGCTGCTGAGACCGATGTTGAATCCGTGAGCGGTCACCGGGTGCATGCCGATGGCAGCGTCGCCGATGAGTGCGGCGCTCGGCGCCCGGAATTTGTGCGCCCAGGTCGTGACCAGCGGATAGGTGTGGCGCTTGCTTGCCAAGGTCATTTTTCCAAGGCGCCCTCGACACCGTTTCGTCAACTCCGACAGGAACAAATCATCATCGAAGGCAAGCAGTCTATAGGCCTCGTTTGAGCGCAATGTGAGCAGCAGCGACGACATGCCCTCCGCGAGGGGCAATATCGCTATCGTCTGATGGTGATCGAACCATTCGATGGCGATCTGGTGGTGGGCGCGCTCGTGCCTCACTCGGCAAATCAGCATCGAGTGGCCAAGCCGGTTGATATCGGCGCCGATGCCTAGCAGATCACGCGTGGCGGACAAACGCGAATCCGCGGCAACAACCAGCCGAGCAGTTAAACGCGCGCCATTAGAGAGCGTTACGACTGCTCCTTCTTGGCTGTTTGTTGCATCGACGACCGAGTGGCCGCACAACAGCCGGGCGCGATCCTGCAAGCGGACGATTTTGAACAGCGCCTCGCGGATCCGGCAATTTGGAACCAAAACCCCCAGCGGTTCTCCAGAGTTGCTGGGAGGATCGAAACGAAGAGCGAATGCGCTCGAGCCGTTGAGCACGCGCGCGCCTTGAAGTGCTGATTTGTCCGAAGCCGGGATGACATCCCAGGCGCCGAGCTCGCGAAGGGTTCTGATCGAAGCGTTGGTCAGCGCGATTTCGCGACCATCGAAAGCCGGATTCGCCAGACTATCGAATGTGTTCTGTTCAACAACTGCCACCTTGAGTTCGCTTTGGGCAAGCGACGCAGCGAACGAAAGGCCGACCGGGCCGGCTCCAACGACAACGATGTCAAAATTATCGTCAGAGCCCATCAGCGTGCCGCCATCCGGTCGCCTATCCTCGTGTAACGGTGGAACTGAGCCGAGTGACATGAGCTCCGTGCCCGCCGCATTGCCTAAAGGCGCTGGGCCGGGAGATTCGCATCGATCGGCAACGAAGCACTCAAAGCGCTCAGAGGTGGATGCGGCTAACCGATCCCGCCCTTTCGCCGCGCAGCCGCGCAGATCGCCGCCAGCAAGCGAGACACTCGCGACGCTGGTCAGCGACGGCCGCGCCGCATCGATCGCCACATTCCACCTGGAACCCTTGCGCATACTACTCACGCTCCACGACGTCGAAGCGGGCTCTCTTGCGAGGGTGAGGGTATCGAACGTAGCGCTCTCTCTCGTCATCCCAGCCAAGGTAGCGGAAACTTTTATCCACGACCGCGCATATCTCATCAAGAACCTGCTGCATGGCTTCGATGTCGATGTCCTTGCAATTCAGTCGCCGATAGAGCAAAGCCCACGCGGCGACATAGTCGTCGAAATAGCGCGCGTCACTCGAACCAATGATCAACTTCGGACGGTTGATCGATTTCGAAAACGCACGTCCCAACCCCGATGATGCTCCGCAGCACGTTGACATCACGAGGATCTTCGGCGCTGGATGCGAGCCCTGGAACATTTTTACGAAGTCAGCCCAAAGAAGGCCACTTCGCCCACTGGACGAAGCGATCCCGTCACCATTGCCGTGCCCGGCGATGTGAAGCACGTCGCACTCCGCCTCCATCGCTCGTACTACAGCCTCACCAAATTTCGTTCGGTTCAACGCCATTTGGAGCTCCGCGCGGATGTTGACAGCCTTTAACAAGTGCTGCACGATCGGTCCCTCTTGCCTGTCGGCGAAGTAGTCATTTGCATTGTGGCAGTCGATGATGTGTACGGTGTTCATGGTACTCCAGCCGCTTGTTCGTTCATCGTCGTGACGAGCGGACACCACGCGCGCGGAACCGCGTGACGTGCGCTGGGTTCCGGTACCGTCGCATAGCCTCAAGGCGCGGGCCGGGAATCGGGATGGATCGGCAACGACGCACACAACCCATCAAAGGCGAAAGCTGTTGATCGGCCCCCTGTCCGCGCAAGCCACGCGGATGGTCAGCCAGCAAGCGAGATACACACGACGCCGGTCAGCTAATGGCTGCGCCGTAAGCACAAGGCATGGCCGACCACACGACAGAAAACCCAGAACCGTGAAGGTGCTGATAATGACGACCAATCTTTCCGTAAGTCATGCATTTCTCCGTCGAAGACTGGTCAATAGACCACGCCGATGAGTATGACCCTGATCTGGATCAGCCAGACATGACCAATCGGCACTGGCGGTTCACGGTCAGGTGATCGACCGTGACGTTCCACTTTGGAACCCGTGCGCACATTGCCAAGCTCTCGTCCGGCCACGCGAGGTACTCTCGTGGCATCACACGCCTCATACTGGGTGCAATGGGAGGCAGTCCTTCGCACGACAGAGGCTTTTCACAAATGTAGTGTGCAGCTTAGGTCAAGATGGTCATGGAGCATGGAGCATGGAGCATGGAGCATGGAGCATGGACAGCTTGTTCCCGACCGAGCCGGCTCGACTGACGAGCGCGATCCGCGCATCTTATGCACAGCGGATTGAAATCAGCGTTCCGGTTTGTCGTCCCGATCAATTAGTATCCGCTCGGCGGCTCCGTCGAGATCTTCGTATTGACCGCTTCGCAATGCCCAGACGAAGCCGGACACACCCAGTGCACCCAGAAAAAGGGCCACTGGTATGAGATAGAGCAACGTCGTCACGAGGATTATGCCGAATAGCTGACTGCGGAGCGTCCGACTTTTTGAATAACTTGCAGCGTCGCATTCGCCCCGAAGCCGTGCAAGCGCAATGCGTTTCCAATAACAAGCACCGATGAGGCAGACATGGCAATCGCCGCTAACAAAGGCGTGGCGTGGCCCAGGATGGCGATCGGCACGGCGACGGCATTGTAGACGATCGCAATCGCGATGTTCTGGCGGATCAGGTGTCCCGCCTTGCGCGAGACGTCCAGCGCGAGAGGCACTGCCAGAAGGCTTTCGCGCAGGAATACGAAGTCGGCGGCATTGCGGCCAATGTCGGCGGCGGTGGCCGGAGCGATCGAGACATGCGCCGCGCTCAGCGCCGGCGTGTCGTTGAGGCCGTCGCCAACCATCAGAACCTTGTGTCCGTCTTTCGCCAGGGTCTCGATGCGCTCGACCTTGCCCGACGGCAGCAGGCACGGAACGAAGTCCTCGACAC
>NZ_RZRR01000761.1:0-2760 GCF_003998555.1 Mesorhizobium sp. M7A.F.Ca.CA.002.09.1.1
CTCTGGAGGCGGCGACGTCGAGGCCCTTGCTCGCCAGGAAAGTCTCGACGCGTTTTCTCTCCGCCCTGGCCAGAGCTACGACCCTGGCGAGGTGTTCGTCATCGGCCAGCGCCGCGAATGCTGCGGCCTGGGCCATGCCGTTGGCGTTGAAAGGCGTGCGGACGCGGTCGAGCAGCGTGCGCAGCTCCGGGTCGCCGACGATGCCGAAGCCGATCCGCAATCCGGCCAGGCCGAACGCCTTGGAAAAGGTCCGAAGCACGATCCACGGCCGGTCGAGCTTTCCCAGATAGGGCAGGGATGACGCATAGTCGTCGCCCTTGGCATATTCGGCATAGGCTTCGTCGATGACGATCAGCGTCTCGTCGCTCGTCGCATCCAGAACCCTCGACAGATTGCCGCCGGAGAGCCAGCTGCCGACCGGGTTCATCGGGTTCGAGAACAGCAGCATGCGCGGCCGTTCGCGCACCGCCTCGACCAGCGCATCGACATTGATGGTCAGATCGTCGTTGACGACAACGCGATTGACGGTAGCGCCCATCAACGTGGTGTAGTCCTCATGCAGCGGAAACGACGGATAGAGCGTGACGACGGCGTCGCCCGGCCGCAACACGGCGCGGCTGATGACGGAGAGAAGATCTTCGGAACCGTTGCCGAGGATAATCTGGTCCTCGGCGACGGCATATTTGTCGCCGATCGCCTGGCGCAGCTTGCGCCCGGCAGGATCCGGATAGAGGCGGAACATCTCGGAGCCGGCATGCATCGTGGCGGCGAGGGTCGGGCTGGGCCCGAGCGGGTTTTCGTTCGAGCCCAGTTTGGCGATTCTGGCCGGTGCGTATCGTTTCCGTACCTCGTCAATGGTCAGTCCGGAATTGTAGGGCGACAGGCGGTTGACTTCGGTGCGGACCATATCCGAGGCTTTCGACACGGGCTGGCTCCTCTGCGGTGGATTTCGTCATCCGTACCGCAGCTGAAATGCTTTGTATATGCTTGTATATGTAACTTGACCTGATAGTCTCTACGCCGAAGCGGAAACCGACACCGACCAGGAGGATCACATGCGCAACGCTTCTCTCTTCGATCTCTCCGGCAGGAAGGCGCTTGTCACCGGCGCCAGCCGTGGCATCGGGCGCAGCATCGCCGAAGCGCTGAGTGCTGCCGGCGCCGACGTCGCGGTCACGGCGCGCAGCCTGGCCGCGCTGGAGCACACGACGGTCGCCATCCGCGCGGCCGGTGGGGTGGCGCATGCCATCGCTCTCGACGTCACCGATGTCGGCCGCTGCCGCGCAGCCACCAACGAGGCTGCCAGCCTGCTTGGTGGTCTCGACATTCTCGTCAACAATGCCGGGATGGAGGAGGTGCGGCCCTCGCTCGATGTCGACGAGGCGCTGTGGGACAGGATCGTCGACACGAATCTGAAGGGAGCGTTCTTCTGCGCCCAGGCCGCCGCGCGGCAGATGCGCGACGCCGGCCGTCCCGGCACCATCATCAACCTGTGCTCGCTGACGTCGGAAGTCGGAATCCCAACCGCGGTGCCGTATGGCTCGTCGAAGTCCGGCCTGCTCGGCATGACGCGGGCGCTTGCGGCCGAGTGGGCGGAGCTTGGCATAAGGGTCAACGCCATCGCGCCGGGCTATTTCAGGACGGCGATGACGGACGTTTTTTACAACAACGAGGCATGGCAGCACTCCATGCTGGCCAAGATCCCGCAGCGGCGTTTCGGTGATCTCTCCGACCTGCATGGCATCGCCGTGTTCCTCGCTTCGGATGCGGCGGCCTACATAACCGGCCAGTCCATTCCGGTCGATGGCGGCTTTCTCGCCTCGATCTGATGAGGCAGGTTTATCTCGGTAGTTTCGACGGGAAGGAAGATGGAAAAATCGCTGGCGACCGTCACATAGACATGTATATACTTTTGGCCGAGTGAAGCCTCTCGACGGCTTTGATCCTTGTTCAGGGTCGACCTGTCGGCCCGCAGCATATGGCCGGCCTGCGCCAGCCGTGATTGCGTTCCAAGAGTTCCAGGAGAACGAGCAGCCATGTCCGACATCAGCTTCCACGATTTGTCATCCATCGATGCCGACCAGCGCGCCAGTCTGCTGAAGCGCGCCGAGGCCGATCTGACGGTCTTCGTCGAGAAGGTCCGGCCGATCATCCAGGCCGTCAAGGACGAAGGCGACGCCGCCTTGATCCGCTTCGCCAGGGAACTCGACAAGGCCAATGTCGCCGAGGGCGAGCTGCAGGTGTCGGAAGCCGAGTTCGACGCGGCGTTCGACAAGGTGGAAAAGGACGTCGTCGAGAGCATCCAGTTCGGCATCGACAACATCAGGCATTTCCATGAGGAGCAGAAGCCGGAAACGATGTGGCTCAAGGAAGTCCGGCCGGGCGCCTATGCCGGCGACCGGTACACGCCGATCGCTTCCGTTGCGCTCTACGTGCCGCGCGGCAAGGGTGCTTTCCCATCGGTGACGATGATGACGTCGGTGCCGGCGGTGATTGCCGGCGTGCCGCAAATCGCCATCGTGACGCCGCCGACATCGGATGGTTCGGTGGACGCGGCAACGTTGGTCGCCGCACGCCTCGCCGGCGTCGGAACCGTCTACAAATGCGGCGGCGCTCAGGCAGTTGCCGCCGTCGCCTACGGCACGGAGACGGTGAAGCCCGCGCTCAAGATCGTCGGCCCCGGCAGCCCCTGGGTGGTGGCGGCCAAGAGCGTGCTGTCTTCGGTCATCAACACAGGCCTTCCGGCCGGGCCGTCCGAAG
>NZ_RZRR01000762.1:0-2754 GCF_003998555.1 Mesorhizobium sp. M7A.F.Ca.CA.002.09.1.1
AACCCAGCGAGATACGCACCGCCGGGTGCCAGGGCGCACCCGAAATACGGAAGGATGTTCCGGGCGCGATAGCCACGCCTTGCAGGCGGGCCTGGGCGACAAAGCTTTCCTCGGCACGGTCCGCGGGCAGTTGAAGCCAGACATGCAGCCCGTCTCGCCGGGCGCGATAGTCGACCCCCGCCAGCACCTGCGCTGCAATATCCTGCCGGCGCCGCAAAGCCGCGCGCTGCCAGTGGACAAGCTCCATCGCCGTGCCGTCGGTCACCCATTTGGTGGCGATCTCGGCCACCAGCGGCGTCGCCATCCAGTTCGAAACCAGATGCCGGTTGGCGACGGCGGCGACGTAGCGGTCGGGTGCGGCCAGATAGCCGATGCGCAGGCCGGGCACGGTGATCTTGGTGAAGGAGGTGACGTAGAGCGTGCGCTCCGGCGCGAACGCGGCAACCGGCGGCGGCCGGTCTTCGACCAGCGGACCCAGCACATCGTTCTCGATGATGGCGATATCGTGCTTGCGCGCGACCGCGGCGATCTCTTCTCGCCGCCGCGCATCCATCAGCGTCGCCGTCGGATTGATGACCGAGGGCTGCACGAAGACCGCGCGGATGTCGGAAAGCCGGCAGGCCTCGTCCAGCGCTTCCGGAATCAGGCCGTTGTCGTCGATCGGCAGGCCTTCCAGGTTGAAGCCGAGATAGCGTGCCAACGGCACCAGCGTATGGTGGCCGATCGCCTCCGTGGCGACCGTAGAGCCCGGCGGCGCGACGCTCATCAGCGCCACTGTCATGCCGGCGGTGGCGCCGTTGGTCAGGCTGACGTTCTGCGGCGATGCATCGAGGCCGCACAGTCTCAACCATTCGACGGCGACGGCGCGGTGGCGGGGAAACACCATGTTGGGCCGGAACGAAAGTGCTGAACTCGACGGCAGGTTCTCAGCCAGCCATCCCAGTGCCTGCTTCAGCCGCTCAAGATGCATCGGCTCGCAGACCGGTTTCAGGATCGAAAGGTCGATGACTTCACCGAGCCGCTCCGGCAGATAGGGCGGCTCGGGCTCGCGGCGCTGCGTCTGGACGAAGCTGCCGCGGCCGATCTCGCCCGAAATCAGGCCGCGCCGGATCAGTTCCTCATAGGCGCGGCTGACCGTCTGCACCGAAAGCTTGAGGTCGTCGGCCAGCCTGCGATGGGTCGGCAACCGCGCGCCATTGGCAAGGCGTCCGTCATGGATGGCGCGCGCGAACTGGTCGGCCAGCGACTGATAGGCCGGCCGCCGGATAAGCGCGGGATCGGGTTGCCACAATGTCATGACTTATTAGAGATCGAAATCAGTGCAATTGACAATCGAAATAATGCGCCGTCATGGTACTCGGACGAAAAAGTGAGCCCTGATGACATCAGCGAAACTCGACCCGATCGACCTGAAAATCCTCGACGCCATCCAGCGCGACGGACGCATCACCAAGCTGGCGCTGGCCGAGCAGGTCGGCCTGTCTCCGACGCCGTGCTGGATGCGGTTGCGCAAGCTGGAAAAGGCCGGCATCGTCTCGGGCTATCACGCCAGGATCGCCATGCGCGTCGTGGCACCCGTTGCCACCGTGCTGATGGAGGTGACGCTGGCAAACCACCGCCAGGCCGATTTCGACCGCTTCGAGCGCGTTATACGCGATGTTCCCGAGATCGTCGCCTGCTGGTCTGTCGGCGGCGGCGTCGACTATCTGTTGAAAGTAATGGCGCGCGACATCGACGCCTATCAGCGGCTGGTCGATGGCTTGCTGGACCGCGAGATCGGCATCGATCGTTACTTCACCTACATCGTCATCAAGACCGTGAAGGACGAGGTGGCGCTGCCCATCGCAGAGCTTTTGCCGGCGTCGTCATAGGAGCGGAGAGATTCTCTCGCCGGGCAACCCGATAGAGAGAGTCTCTCTACGTCAGGACTTCCAAACAGCCTCTCTATCTGCATCGGGCGGATAGTCTTCCCTTATCAGTCCGAACCGGGAGGCTTTGACCATGTCCGCGCATTTCGCCCGCTCGCATCGCCATGAAGCGCTCGACGGCCTCGCCGACCGCCGGCTGCTGCGCGAACTGGCCTATGTCGATGGCCACTGGACCGCAAGCGAGGCTGCCGAAAGCTTCGAGGTCACCGATCCGGCCACCGGCACGACCGTCGCTTTCGTCGCCGCGCTCGATGGCCGGCAGACGACAAAGGCGATCGATGCCGCGGCGCGCGCCTTCCCGGCCTGGCGGGCGCTGTTGCCGCAGGAGCGCTCGAAAATTTTACGAAAATGGTTCGAGCTGATCGTCGGCGCCAAGGATGATCTGGCTCTGCTGATGACGCTTGAACAGGGCAAGCCTCTGCAGGAATCGCTGGGCGAGATCGACTACGCCGCCTCCTTCGTCGAATGGTATGCCGAAGAAGCAAAACGCCCGAACGCCGAGAGCGTCACCAGCCATCTGCCGAACGCCGAGATGATGGTGCGGCGCGAGCCGCTCGGCGTCGTCGGCGTTGTCACGCCGTGGAATTTTCCGTCGGCCATGCTGACCCGTAAGGCGGCCGCCGCCCTTGCCGCCGGCTGCACCATCGTCGCGCATCCGTCCTCGGAAACGCCGCTGTCGGCGCTGGCGCTGGCCGAACTCGGCGAACGCGCCGGCCTGCCCGTGGGCGTCTTCAACATCGTCACCGGCAAGGCTTCGACGATCGTCGGCCGGATGTGCGAAGATCCGCGCGTGCGTGCCATGAGCTTCACCGGCTCGACCGAGATC
>NZ_RZRR01000763.1:0-2753 GCF_003998555.1 Mesorhizobium sp. M7A.F.Ca.CA.002.09.1.1
GCGGTCTATGGATGGTGCCGCCGCATTGCGGGGTGTGGATCCCCGGCGGCATGGAGCACAGCAATGTCGCAACCGCCAACGCCCGGATTTTTTTCGTCTACATAGAGCCGGGAGCCGCCGATCTGCCGGAGCGGTGCTGCACGTTTTCAATCTCGCCCCTGCTGCGCGAATTGATCATCGAGCTTTCCGATCGGGTGGAGGGTGACGGGGCGAGGGGCGAACTCTTGACCAAGATGCTGCTCACCGAATTGCCACGCATGCCTGTCCAGCAATTGCACCTGCCGATCTCGTCCGAGCCACGCTTGAACAGGATCGCCGAAGCGTTGGCGCAAGACCCTGCCGACCGCAGCACACTGGCGGAATGGGCCAACCGCATCGCGCTCAGCGAGAGCAGCCTCGCCCGCCTTGTGGCAAAGGAGACGGGGCTGAGTTTCGGGCGCTGGCGCCAGCAATTGCACTTGATCGTTGCAATTCGGGAACTGGCTTCCGGCAAGAGTGTCCAGCAGGTCTCGGGCGATCTCGGCTATGGTTCCGTTACGGCCTTCATCACCATGTTCAAGAAGGCGCTTGGGAAGCCGCCGGCCAAATACCTCAGCGGTATCGCGCAAAATGGCGGCTCTGCATTCGTGGCGTGATGCTCGCTTGAAAGGGTGGTCGAGCCGATCACGTTGCCAGCGTGCGAGAGTGCAGCTTGGGCTTTGGGACTCAGGCCACCGACGGCTCGGCGGTTTCGCGCCTCAACTCCGGTTTGGAACCGAGAACTTCTTCCACAATCCCGCGCGCAATCTCGCGCTCGCCCATGATCACCGTATCGGCGCCCAAACCCTTGAGATGTTCGACCTCGGCATCGGAATGGGCACGGGCGATGACGTTGATAGCGGGATTGGCGGCGCGGGCGCGGAGCACGATCTGGCCGGCTTCGAAGGCATTGGGGATCGCAAGGATCAGCCGGCTGGCGCCCTCGGGGTTGGCGGCGGCGAACACTTCGGCATTGGCCGCATTGCCGGCGACGGTCTCGACGCTGTCCGCTTTCAGCTTCGCCAGCGTCTTGTCGGCGTCCTCGATGACCAGGAAGGGCATTGCCGCGCCTTTCAGGGCCGAGCCGACCAGGCCACCGACACGGCCGTAGCCGATCAGGATGGCATGGCCGGTGAGTGCCGTCTTTGGCGGCGGCCCGTCCTCCTTTTTCGCCGCTGCCGCGACAGAGGCCACCTGGCCCGGCTCCGTCGCCGGACCAACCGGTTTTGCCTCGACCGGTGGTGCCGTCCTGGCGGCGCGCCGTTCCAGCCACGGCTTCATCCAGTCGATGGCCAGGAACATCAGCGGGTTGAGGACAATCGACAGGATCGCACCGGCCAGAATGAGGTCGCGGCCCTGTTCCGGCAGCAGCTTCAGCCCGACGCCGAGTTCAGCCAGGATGAAGGAGAACTCGCCGATCTGGGCGAGGCTTGCCGAGATTATCAGCGCCGTGGCGATGGGATAGCCGAAGGCAACAACGATGGCGAACGCGGCCAGTGATTTGCCGATGACGATGATGGCGAGCGTCGCCAGGATTGGCCAACCATTGCTGATCAGGCTGAACGGGTCGAACAGCATGCCGACCGAGACGAAGAACAGCACGGAGAAGGCATCGCGCAGCGGCAGCGATTCTTCCGCCGCGCGGTGGCTGAGTTCGGATTCGCTCATGATCATGCCGGCGAAGAAGGCGCCCAGCGCCAGCGAGACACCGAACAGTTTGGCCGCACCGAAGGCGACGCCGAGCGCGATGGCCAGAACCGCCAGCCGGAACAGTTCGCGCGAGCCGGTATGGGCGACATAGTGCAGGATCCAGGGAATGACCCGGCGGCCGACCACCAGCATGACGATGACGAAGGCGGCGACCTTGGCCAGCGTGATGCCGACGACGCCCCAGATGCCGTAGCTGGCCGGCAGCGACAGCAGGCCGCTGGCATGGGCGTCGGCCTGCTCCTGGCCGCCGAGCACGCCAGCGAGCGCCGGCAGCAGCACCAGCGCCAGCGCCATGGCCAGATCCTCGACGATCAGCCAGCCGACGGCGATGCGGCCGCGCTCGGTCTCGATCATCCGCCGTTCCTGCAGGGCACGCAGCAGCACCACGGTCGAGGCGACCGACAACGCCAGGCCGAACACCAGCCCCGCGCCCATCGACCAGCCGAGCATCCAGGCAAGACCAGCGCCAAGCGCGGTGGCAAAGCCGATCTGGACGATGGCGCCCGGCACGGCGATGGCACGCACCGACAGCAGATCCTTGAGCGAGAAGTGCAGCCCGACGCCGAACATCAGCAAGATGACGCCGATTTCGGCCAGTTCGTTGGCAAGCCCGGCATCGGCGACGAAGCCGGGCGTGTTCGGCCCGACCAGCACGCCGGCTATGAGATAACCGACCAGGGGCGGAATGCGGAAGCGGTTGGCGAGAGCCCCGAAGACGAAAGCCAGCCCCAGACCGGCGACGATGGTGGCGATAAGGGGCGTGTCATGCGGCATTGTCTATGGAGCGCCTTTCAAGTCAGCGATGTTGGATGAGCGCCGCCCAAGGCCGCCGCCTGTTTGCAATATGGTGGATGGTATGTCGGCGATGCAACCCGCAAAGCCGTGAAATCGACGGCGCTGCCGCGAAAATTTGACCGGCAGCTGAGAAAGCTGCCGGCCGGATCGGAATTTGTGCGGAGCTATTCGTCTCGATTCGTCAGGGCCGATCGATGATCAGGCTGCCCGCAGCAAGGCCTCGATTTCCG
>NZ_RZRR01000764.1:0-2747 GCF_003998555.1 Mesorhizobium sp. M7A.F.Ca.CA.002.09.1.1
TCTCGATGCCGACCACCACACCATCCATGAAGGGCTGGAGCGCAATGCCGAGGCGGCCAATGCCTTCATTAAGACGCTTCAGGAGAGCGAGGACAGACAGCGCTTTGCAGCCGACGCCTATGCCGACGAAAACAGCCGGCTGATCGCCATGCTGACAAGACATCTTGCCGACGAGGAAGACCTGATCGTCCCGCTTATCCTCGATCGGGGGGATCAGGCGCTCGGCGTGGATTGACGATCAGCCTTCCCTGGCGCGTTCCCTCCTGGCGATGTGACGGGCGACGAGCCATGCCACAACGGCCACGGTCAGGCCGATGCCAAGACCGATCAGCAACCGTTCGTGATGCATCAGCGCCTGGCCGATGAAGTGCTCTGCGCCAAGTCCAAAGACATAACCGATCGTACCGAACAGCACCGCCCAGACCGCCGATGAAAGCGCGTTGAGGATGACGAAGCGCGGCGCTGTGATATTGGAGAGCCCGGCTGCAATGCCGCCGACGAGACGCATGCCGTAGATATAGCGGTTCGACAGCACGAAAATGTCGGGATGGGTGTTGAGCAGGCGAAAGGCGCGGCGAAAGCCGGGCCGCTTGCGCAATCTGACGACATAGGGATGGTCGGCAAAGCTTCGTCCGAGGATGAAGAAGAAAGTGTCGCCGACAAAGGCGCCGAGGCCGGCCGCAAGGACGGCGTGCCACAGCACGAAGACCTGCTGGTGGGCGAAGAAGCCGCCGAGAATGGCAGCACTTTCGCCCTCCGCGATGCAACCGACAAAGACCGCGAGCAGCCCGTATTGTTCGATGAAATGGTGGATCGCGTCGGTCATGAAGCCGACTGCTGCGAAGACAGCCTTTCGTCGATCCGCTTGATCATCTCGGTCAGTTGCACGATCTCGTCGCGCATGCCGAGAATCTGGCCGTGGCGCAGTTCATCCAGCTTTTCATGCAGCGCCATGATCTCGATCTCGGCTTTCAGGTTGACCTCGTAATCGTGGGCGGCGTCGATGCGGTCGCGTTCGGTCTGGCGGTTCTGCGCCATCATGATCACAGGCGCCTGCAAGGCGGCTACCATCGACAAAACGAGATTGAGGAAGATGAACGGGTAGGGATCGAAGGCGTCACGCGACAGCAGCCAGACATTGCCCGCCGTCCATAAGACCAGAAAGGCGATGAAGGTCAGGATGAAGGACCATGACCCGCCGATGCGGGCGATCGTATCGGCAAGCCGGTCGCCGAAGGTCTGGTGGAAGGCAACGGCCTTGTTGGTGTCGCGCGAGATGGTGGTGCGTTCGAGCGTCGATTGCAGCACCCGGCTTTCGAGCTGGCTGAGGCCGTCCGGCCGCCGCTTGAGCCAGCGGTTCGCCAGATCGTCGATCGTCTTGTTCATGGCCATCTCCAGGGTCTTAGGCTTGCCGTAAGAGGTAGAGGCTGCCGGCTCACACGGGAAGTGTTAGATTGATTCCAGTTGCCGAGGGACCAATGGCCGATTTCAAGAAAATTCGCGCTCGCGCCGCAAAACGTAAGGGCGGCGAAGAGGAACTGACGTCGCTGCTTGGTCCGGCGCCTGACAATGCCGCCGTGGCTGACATCCCCGATGACCGCATTCTCTCCATTATGGCTGAGCGCGTCTTCGCCGCCGGTTTCGTCTGGCGCGTCATCGAGCAGAAATGGCCTGGCTTCGAGGAGGCGTTTCTGCGCTTCGAGCCGAAGCGGCTGTTGTTCCAGCCCGATGATTTCTGGCACGATCTGACGGCCGACCAGCGCATCGTACGCAACCCGCAGAAGATCAGATCCGTTCGCGACAATGCTGCCTTTGTCGAGCGTGTGTCGAAGGAATATGGCGGTTTCGGCAAATTCCTTGCGGAATGGCCTGATGATGACCAGGTCGGGCTGATGGCCTGGCTCGGCAAGCATGGCAGCCGGCTGGGCGGCAACACGGGCCAGTATTTCCTGCGCTGGCTGGGGTGGGATGCGTTCGTCATCTCGGGCGATATGGCCGCGGCGTTGCGCGACGCCGGCCTCGACATCGCCGAAAGCCCGACTTCGAAGAAGGACCTGGACAAGATCCAGAGGCAAATCAATCAATGGGCAGCGGAGACGCATCTGCCGCGCCGCCATATTTCACGCATCCTGGCGATGTCGATCGGCGAGAACCATTCGCCGCAAGCGCTGCGCGAATATATGGGCGACGACTGAAACGTGGTCGCTTGCCACGATCGGCATTCGTCGATCGGTCAACACGATCGAATCGATCGGTCCGGACACGAATGACATTCGTCATTTGCTCCGAATTGGTCCAAACGAACGCCATTGCCCGAGCAATTTTGCCGCGCTAAGTCAGCAGGCATGACCAAGAAGCTCGACATCCTGCGCATCGCCGTCGCCCAGCTCAATCCGACTGTCGGCGACATATCAGGCAATCTCGCCAAAGCCCGCGAGGCGAGGGCGGATGCCGCACGTCAGGGCGCCGATCTCGTGCTCTATACCGAGCTTTTCCTCGCCGGCTACCCGCCGGAGGATCTGGTGCTGAAGCCGGCCTTTTTGAAAGCCTGCGAAAAGGCGGCACAGGACTTTGCCGCCGACACCGCGGATGGCGGTCCCGGCGTCATCATCGGCACGCCGTTGAAGCGCAAGAGCGGCACGCACAATTCGATCATCTTCGCCGACGGCGGCAAGATCATCGCCGAACGCTACAAGCTCGATCTGCCGAACTACGGCGAGTTCGACGAGAAGCGCGTCTTCCAGGCC
>NZ_RZRR01000765.1:0-2747 GCF_003998555.1 Mesorhizobium sp. M7A.F.Ca.CA.002.09.1.1
GTTCGGCGTGCTGGTGCCGATCTTCGACATTTCCGGCCGGGTGTCGCCGCAGCTCGACCTGCCCTTCGTCACCCAGTTTTATCTGTTCGAGAGCTTGCTTCGTCTGCGCCTCGACCTGACCTGGGATCTGCTGAAACACATGCTGATGCCGGCCGTGGCGCTGGCGCTGCCGCTGGCGGCGATCATCTCGCAGCTGCTGAAACAGTCGCTGAAGGAAGTGCTCGACCTCGACTACGTCGTGCTGGCGCGGGTCAAGGGATTCTCGGAAACACAGGTCATCCTGCGCGAAGCGCTGAAGAATGCCGCGCTGCCGACGCTGACGCTGGTCGGCGTGCAGTTCACCTTCCTCATCGGCGGCACCGTCATCGTCGAACGGCTGTTTTCCTATGAAGGCCTCGGCAACATGGCGATCGACGCCGTCATCAACCGCGACCTGCCGCTGATTCAGGGCATCGTGCTGGTCTTCGCGCTGCTGTTCGTGCTGATCAACCTCAGCGTCGACATGATGTACGCGCTGCTCAATCCAAGGCTGCGCCATGGATGAGGGCCGCGCTCAAAGACGAGCTGTGTCGCCGCGTCTGTGGCTTGCCGGCGGTTGGCTGCTGCTGGCGCTTCTGGCGGCAATCTTCGCGCCGCTGGTCGCGCCGCAGGATCCGCTGGCGCAGGATTTGATGCTGGAACGGTTGCCGCCGTTCTGGATGGCCGGCGCCGAACCCGGCTATTGGCTCGGCACCGACAGCCTCGGCCGCGATCTGTTGTCCCGGCTGATCTTCGGCGGCCGCATCGCCTTCATCGTCGCTTTCGCCGCGGCCATCGCCGCCTGCCTGGTCGGCTCGATGCTGGGGCTCATAGCCGGCTATTTCGGCGGCTGGGCCGACCGCATCATCTCGCGCATCGTCGATGTCTGGATGGCATTTCCGCCGGTGCTGTTCGCCATCCTTTTGGTTGCGGTGCTCGGCACAGGCTTGAGTTCCGTCATCCTGGCCATCGCCATCATCGACTGGACGCGTTTCTGCCGGGTGATCCGTGCCGAGACGATGGGCCAGTCGCGCATGGATTATGTCGAGAATGCCCGCATCGCCGGCTATGGCCGCATCGGCATCATGCTGCGCGAAGTGCTGCCCAATGTGGTGCCGTCAATCGTGGCGCTGCTGTCGCTGGAAATGGGCATCGCCGTCATCGTCGAGGCGATCCTGTCCTTCGTCAATCTGTCGATCTCGACCGACGACCCGACCTGGGGCGGCATCATCGCCGAGGGCCGGCTGTCGATCCATCAGGCCTGGTGGGTGCTGGTGTTCCCGCTGATCACGCTCATCCTCACCGTGCTGTCGTTCAGCCAATTCGGCGAGGCGTTGAAGACGCGCTTCGACCCGGTGCTGCGATGAGCGCGGTCTGCCTTGACATCGCCAATCTGAGCGCCGTGCTGCCCAACGGCCAGCGCATGCTGCGTTCGGTGTCGCTCTCCGTCCAACCCGGCGAGGTCCGCGCGTTGGTCGGCGAAAGCGGCGCCGGCAAGACGATGATCGGCAAGGCTGTGCTTGGTGTGCTGCCGTCGAGCGTGCGCATCGTCGAAGGCGATATGTTGCTTGAGGGCGAAGACC
The DNA here is from genome assembly GCF_003998555.1 of Mesorhizobium sp. M7A.F.Ca.CA.002.09.1.1. Classification (NCBI taxonomy): domain Bacteria; kingdom Pseudomonadati; phylum Pseudomonadota; class Alphaproteobacteria; order Hyphomicrobiales; family Phyllobacteriaceae; genus Mesorhizobium; species Mesorhizobium sp. M7A.F.Ca.CA.002.09.1.1. Next base: position 1,602 of record NZ_RZRR01000765.1, read on the forward strand.
TCGGCAAGTTGCCGCCCAAGGCACGGCGCACGCTGATCGGGGCATGCACGGCGCTGATCCCGCAGGACCCGCTGACCGCTCTCAACCCGTCACGCCGCATCGGCTCGCAGATGACCGACCGGCTGGTGCGCATCCTCGGCTGGAGTGGCGAGAAGGCCGATACCCGCATTCGCCAGTTGCTGGACGAGGTGCAGATCCGCGACCCCGACCGCGTGCTCAAAAGCTATCCGCACGAACTGTCCGGCGGCATGCGCCAGCGCGTGCTGATCGCCGCCGCCTTCGCCGCGGAGCCAAGGCTGATCGTCGCCGACGAGCCGACCACGGCGCTCGACGTCACCGTGCAGAAGCAGATCCTGCGGCTGATCGCTGCGTTGCAGCGCGAGCATGGCACGGCGATCCTGTTCGTCACCCATGATCTCGGCGTCGTCGCCAAGATCAGCCAGAGGGTCTCGGTGCTCTATGCCGGCAAGGTGGTGGAGGAGGCCGAGACCGCAGCGCTCTTCGCCGCGCCGCAGCACCCCTACACACGGGCGCTGATCGCGGCGACGCCACGCTACACCGATCCTTTCGCCTCGCTAAGACCGGTGGACGAGGCGGTGCTGGCCGGACTTGCTTCGGAGATCGCTGCCGCCGACCAAGCCTGGAGGCGGCCGCATGGTTGAACCGTTGTTCTCCGTGCGCGGGCTGAAGGTCGCGCTGCCCGACATGACGCGCAAGCCACTGATCGGCCGCGCGCCATTGGCCGAAATCCTGAAGGGCCTGGACTTCGACCTGCCGCGGGGCTCGGTGACCGGCATTGTCGGCGAATCCGGTTCGGGCAAGTCGACGCTCGGCCGCGCTTTGGTGCGCCTGCTGGAGCCAAGCGCCGGCAGCATCCGCTTCGACGGCCGCGACATCACCAATCTGCCGGAAGCGGAGCTGCGGCCGCTGCGGCGCAATCTGCAGATGATTTTTCAAGATCCGATGTCGTCGCTCAACCCGCGCTGCACCATTACCAGCATTATCGCCGCGCCTTTGAAGCAGAATGGTCTTGGCGACAACCTGAAGGCGCGCGTCGCCGAGGCGCTGCAGCGTGTCGGCCTGCCGCAAAGTTTCGCCAGCCGCTATCGGCACGAACTGTCGGGCGGCCAGCGCCAGCGCTGTCTC
>NZ_RZRR01000766.1:0-2741 GCF_003998555.1 Mesorhizobium sp. M7A.F.Ca.CA.002.09.1.1
GACCGGGCCATGCCCCTCGGCCACCGACATCTTCTCCTCGCCATCGACCACCACCTTGACGATCGCTTCGGAGACCGTCTTCAACTGGCCGTTGGCGTCGAAGCGGCGCTCGACCATACAGCGGAACGAGGTGACGTTGAAGAATTCCGGCAGGCCGTGCAGCATCTTGCGGGCGAGGAGTTCGAAGCTGGCATCGGCGCCTTCATAGGCATAGCCCTCGGCCTCGCGCTCCTTGACCACGGATATCAGCGCGTCGAGCCGGTGATCGTCCTTCGGCACCTCAATGCCGCGTCGCCTCAGCTCGGCGAGGAAATTGGCCTTGCCGCCCTGGTCCGAGACCATGACACGGCGGCGGTTGCCGACCGTTTCGGGGGGGACGTGCTCGTAGGTCGCCGGCTCCTTGGCCAGTGCGGAGGCATGAATGCCGGCCTTGGTGGCGAAGGCGGAAGCGCCGACATAGGGCGCTTGCGCCTCTGGCGCTCGGTTCAGGAGTTCGTCGAATGCGCGCGACAACCTGGAAATGCCTGTCAGCGCCTCAGCCGAAATGCCAGTTTCGAAACGATCGGCGAAGGCCGGCTTTAGCGCCAGCGTTGGCACGATCGAGATCAAATTGGCGTTGCCGCAGCGCTCCCCGATGCCGTTGAGCGTGCCCTGGATCTGGCGCACGCCAGCCTCGACAGCGGCGAGGGAATTCGCCACGGCCTGGCCGGTGTCGTCATGGGCATGGATGCCGAGATGATCGCCTGAAATGCCTGATAAAATAACCTTCTCGACGATGGCGCGGACTTCCGATGGCTGCGTGCCGCCATTGGTGTCGCACAGCACCACCCAACGCGCCCCGGCATCATAGGCGGTCCTGGCGCAGGCCAGCGCATAGTCGGGATTGGCCTTGAAGCCATCGAAGAAATGCTCGCAGTCGACCAATGCCTCCTTGCCGGCGGCGATCGCCGCCTCGACGGAGGCCTTGATGGCATCGAGGTTCTCCTCATTGGTGCAGCCGAGCGCGACACGGACGTGGTAGTCCCAGCTCTTGGCGACGAAGCAGATGGCATCCGATTTCGATTGCACAAGAGACGCTAGGCCGGGATCGTTGGACGCCGACACCCCTGCCCGCTTGGTCATGCCGAAGGCGACGAATTTGGCGCGCTCCGTGCGCTTCTCCTGGAAGAAGGCGGTGTCGGTCGGGTTGGCGCCGGGATAGCCGCCTTCGACATAGTCGAGGCCAAAAGCGTCAAGCAGTTTTGCGATGGCGATCTTGTCCTCGACGGAAAAGTCGATGCCCGGCGTCTGCTGGCCATCGCGCAATGTGGTGTCGAAGAGATAGAGGCGCTCGCGGGTCATGGTCATTTGCCTGCAAACTTGTCCGTCGCGCGGATCAGCCGGTCGAGGATACCCGGCTCCGAATAAGCATGGCCGGCGCCCTCGATCAGATGGAAATCCGCCTTTGGCCAGGCCTTGTGCAGCGCCCAGGCATAGCGCGCCGGGCATGGCATGTCGTAGCGGCCATGGACGATGGTGCCGGGGATGTCGCTCAGCCTGTGCGCGTCGCGCAGCAATTGTCCCTCTTCCAGCCAGCCGGCATGGACGAAATAGTGGTTCTCGATGCGGGCGAACGCGACGGCATAGTCGTCCTGCCCAAACGGACCGCTTGTCTCAGGCTCCGGCAACAGCGTGATCGTTTCGCCTTCCCACAGGCTCCAGGCGCGGGCCGCCTCGATCTGCGCCTTTCGATCCGTGCCGACCAGCCGCTTGCGATAGGCGACCATCATGTCGCTGCGCTCGGCCTCCGGGATCGGCGCCAGGAAGCGCTCCCATTTGTCCGGGAACATTTCCGAGACGCCGAACTGATAGTACCATTCCAGTTCCGCACGCGTCAGCGTGTAGATGCCGCGCACCACCAGTTCGCTGACGCGTTCTGGGTGGGTCTCGGCGTAGGCGAGCGCAAGCGTCGACCCCCAGGAGCCGCCGAACACCAGCCATTTGTCGAAGCCGGCCATTTCGCGCAGCCGTTCGATGTCGGCGACCAGGTGCCATGTCGTATTGGCTTCGAGCGAGGCGTTGGGCGTCGATTTTCCGCAGCCACGCTGGTCGAACAGGATGACATCGTAGAGCTTCGGGTCGAACAGCCGCCGGTGTTTTGGCGAAATGGTGCCGCCCGGCCCGCCATGCAGGAACACCGCCGGCTTGGCGCCTTTAGTGCCGGAACGCTCCCAGTAGACCTGGTGGCCGTCGCCGACATCGAGCATGCCGGAATCGAACGCCTCGATCTCGGGATAAAGCGTACGCAATTGACTGCTCATAGTTGTAAACCTTTGGTCGGCCAGTCCGGCGTTTCATGGTCTGGGTGCTGGAAGGAGATGATGGATTCCTGCCTGTTGTAATAATCAGGATCCTGGTGGACGGGCTGATCGAAGATCGTCTCCACCCAGGGCAACCGCGCGGCATAGTTGACCTGGATCTGCGGTGCCAGGTCCGAACGGTCGTCGAAGGCACCGATCGCGATTTCCAGCCCGCCGGGCTGCCGATATGTCAGCGGCGTGCCGCAGCGGGCGCAGAAACCACGATCGATGTTGACCGACGACTGGAAGTAACTCGGCTCTTCATGGGTCCATTCGACGCCATCTCTGGGCACCGTGACCAGCGCGCCGAAGAACGAGCCGAACTGCTTCTGGCACATGCGGCAATGGCAGATGGACGGACGGCCGAGCGCTCCATGAACGCGGAAGCGCACGGCGCCACAC
>NZ_RZRR01000767.1:0-2739 GCF_003998555.1 Mesorhizobium sp. M7A.F.Ca.CA.002.09.1.1
CCACTGATGTCACCCAGGACGAGGTGCTGGGCATGATCATTCTGGGCAAATGCCCGCCAGGCGCCATTCCCGGACCGGGCGCGCTGAAGATCGCGGCCTGAGATCAAGCCAGATCGCGGTTGCCGGACACGTGATATGCCAGCCGTAGGGATGGCTTGGCCTTGGCATTGTGTTGGCAGGGCGACTTGCGCATAAAGGTCCGACATTGCTCAGGGACCGCACGATCCGTTGAAGAAGCTTTTCCCGATCATCGCCTTTATCGCCGTCGCGCTGATCAGCATGGTGATGGCAGGTTTTGCCTACTTCGCCACGCAGGAAGCCGCGCGCATCAAGTTCGAGGCGACTGCCGACGATGCGCTCAACCGGATCGAGAGCCGCATCGACCTGCATCTGTCGCTGCTGCGCTCGACGCAGGCCCTGTTCGACGCCCGCAATGGCGATATTTCTCGCAATGAGTTCAAGGCCTTCTTCACCGCGCTCGATGTCGACAAGAATTTCGCCGGCTTGCGCGGTATCGGCTTCCTCAGGCTGGCAAAGACGGGCGACGAGGCGACGGTCGAACGCGACATGCTGCACGATTATGGCGTCAGTCATCCAATCTACCCGGACACCACGCAACCCTGGCGCACCCCTATCGTGCTGTTCGAACCGCTGGATCCATCCAATCAAGCCGGCATCGGCTACGACATGTTCAGCGAACCGGTGCGGCGTGCGGCGATCGAAAAGGCGATGTCCGACGACCAGCAGCATGCCAGCGGGCTGGTGCAGCTGGGCCAGGACACGGGCGCCGCGCAGACGTTCACCGGCTTCTTCGTTTTCGTGCGGCTCAATGTCGAAACCGCTCCCGACGTCATCAATGCTTCGAGATCCTCGACATCAGGTTTTCTCTATGCGGCCTTCCGGGCTCGCGATCTGTTCCAGACCGCGCTCAGCCGGTCGCCGCTTTTGCCGGTCAACACCGAAATCTATGATGGCGATGGTGCCGTGAACGGCGACAATCTGTTGTTCCGGTCGGAGACGCCGCCGGCTTCCACTTTCGGGAACAGGCTGCTGGTCACGCGAAAGATCATCGTCGCCGGACAGCCATGGACTGTCCTGTTCCGGCCGACAAGCGCCTTCTCGCAGCCGTCGTCGCGCGCCATTCCGGTGATGCTGGGGCTGTTCGGCCTGCTGTTGGCGGGCGCAATCGCGCTTGTGGCGCGCTATCAGGAGCGGGCCTATGAGGCAGCGTCGCGATTGCACGAAACGACGGAAAAGAGCCTGATCGAAAAAGACCTGATGCTGCAGGAGATGAAGCATCGCATCAAGAATTCGATCACCAGGGTGCTGGCGATCGCGCGTCAGACGGCATCGCGGGCGACCGACGTCAACGAGTTTTCAGCGTCCTTCTCGGCTAGGCTGCAGGCGATGGCGGCCTCCCAGGACATGCTGACGCGCTCACGCTGGCAGAAGGCCGATCTTGGCGATCTCCTGCGCATCGAGCTGGGTCAGGTGTTCGGCAAGGAGCTGCCCGATGAGCTGTTGTCGGGACCACAGGTGCTGCTCGACGAAACCACGACGCAAGCGCTCGGCCTGACCTTCCACGAACTGGCGACGAATGCGCTGAAATACGGCGAGGCCGGCAATTCCGTTGGGGCGCTGAAGGTGGACTGGTCGCTCGAAGGCCGAGGGCGCGACAGGGTGCTGGCTCTCAACTGGCGCGAAAACGGGCAGAAGAAACTTGAAGCGCCCGCCGAGACCGGATTCGGCACCAAGCTGATCGACCTCAACGTGACGCGCGAATTGCGCGGTACGATCAAACGGGATTACCAAGCCAATGGGCTGAACGTGGAAATCAAAATTCCACTCGCCAATTGAGCGCGACCGTTGCCGACAAGGGGGAAGCATCCAGACATCAAAAACCCGGAAGCCGGCGGACCGGCCTCCGGATCGACGTTTCGATTATCGCCGAATTAGTTGCAGCGAGCCGTGTAGATCCGGCCGCGATGATCGCGATATTGGCAATAGCCGTTGCGCAGGTTGCGCACCAGCAGGCCGGAACCGGCACCCACGGCCGCGCCGATCAGCGCGCCCTTACCGCCGCCGACCAAGCCGCCGACACCGGCGCCGATCAAGCCGCCGCCAACCACGTCCTTCTCAGTCGAGGTGCAGCCGCTGACCGCGACCACCGCAACCAGGGCAATAATCATCTTCCGCATAGAGTCACTCCTCACTTTGTGTCCTCACTTTAGTAAGCTCCAGCCGCCATTTAGCATGAAATGACGGCCTTTGCTGCTGCAATCTATTGTTGGTGAAGATAGTCTTTTTCTGGGCGTATCGTGTTCGATGCCATTACCAGGCTGGAAATTGCCAAAGACGCGTCAAGCGTACCATCGGCGCGCACATTCCAGACGATCTGATCATAGTCGTCCTCAAGCGCCGGATCGACCGCAAGGCATTTGGCGACGATGTGGTCAGCCTGCCCTTGCACGTCGCCCAAGACGAATGGGCGTTCGGCCACGCATTGCTCGGCCGTCGCGAAAACGCTTACGGGCACCTGGAGTTCACGGCAGTCGGCCATCGTGTTCGAGCAACCGATGACCAGCAACAATGCAGCGATATGTTCCATGGCGAGAAGTCCTCTCGCCATAGTAACGGTCTACATTCGCCAAAGTTCCTGGCTGGCTTGATCGGCCGGGGAAATAAGATGGCGCTACAGCCGATTCGGCCACCGGCCGAAACGAGGTGGCCTAGTAGACC
>NZ_RZRR01000768.1:0-2738 GCF_003998555.1 Mesorhizobium sp. M7A.F.Ca.CA.002.09.1.1
TTCCACGTCGGGGGCTGCATAGGCGCTCGACGCGCGCTCCAGATCCTGGCTCAGCTCATCGGCGTCGCCCGGCTGCTTGCGGCCGCCGTCGCTGTCCTCGATGATCCGCCTGATGGAAGCCAGTATCTCTTCCATGGAAGGTTCGCGCTGTGCGCTGCTTGCCGTTGCCATCGTCACATCCGCCGCCCTTGTGACCCCTGTTGGGTTTTCCGCTCCGGCAGAGCCGGATCGAATCATGGCCACAGCGTAACCGACGGATCGCCGCACGAGAATCCCCAATCTGGGGACTTGTGGGATTTCAACAGATTAGCGCCATCTGAACCCGAGAGCCGCAGCGCGAAAGATCCTGCTCAAGCAGGGAACACGGCCAGTTCAGGCCGAACGCCTCAGCGGCCGTCCGGCGTGCGCAGTCCGTACCACTTGTCCTTGACCGCGTTGTAGTGCTCTTCAGGCTTGTATTTCGCTACCTGCAAGCCAAGGCGGTCGACGGACAGACGGCCGGTCGCCTGCAGGATGGCGTAGCTCGCCACCACCACATCGTGTTCGTAACCGGCCTGGTTGATCTGGGCGGTGATGACCGTCGCCTGCGCATTGAGGACGTCGAGCGTGGTGCGCTGGCCGACATTGCGCTCTTCGATGACACCGTTCAGTGCCAGCTTCGCGGCTTCGATCACTTGCCTGTTGGCCGTCAGCTGCTGCTGCGCGGCGGTGTACTCGGTCCAGGCGGCGGTGACGGCCTGGCGCACCTGGTCGCGGCTGACATCGACCTGGATGCGGGCCTGGCTGAGCGATTCCTTGTCCTGGCGCACGATCGCCGAGGTGCGGCCACCCGAATAGATCGGGATGGTCAGCGTTGCCCCGACACTGGCCGAATTGGTCGTGCCATCCTGCGAACCGACACCCGGCAAAGGCGAGGTATTGCGATAGGCGCTCGAAACGCCGGCGGAAGCCGACAGCTGCGGCAACAGCGCACCTTCGGCCGACTTCACCGAAAACGCCGCGGCATCGACCAGATGCTGCGTGGCAAGGATGGCCGGATGCTCGTTCGAGGCCACCCCGACGGCGGCGGCGAGGCTCGACGGCAACAGCTTTGCCACCGGCGAAGCGCCCTTGAGTTTGCCCGGCTCGTCGCCAACGATCTGGCGATAGAGCGCCGCACTTGCCAGCGCCTGCGCCCGGGCAGCACTCAGCGACGCCACCGCGGCGGCGCGCGAAGCGTCGGCCTGGGCGACATCGGTGCGCGTGCCTTCGCCAACTTCGAAGCGCGAACGCGCCGCGCGCGCCGTTTCGGTCAGGAACTGCAGGTTCTGCTCGGTCAGCACGGCGACCTGCCGGTCGCGAATCACGTTCATATACGCTTGCGCCGCGCTGAACAGGATGCCCTCTTCAGTGTTGCGCAGGCTTTCGACCGAGGCCCGGACCTGCGCTTCGGCGGCAGCGACATTGTTCCTGGTCTGAAAGCCGTCGAACAGCGTCTGGTTGATCTGAACGCCAAAATTGCCGGTGGTCAGCCGCACGCTTGAATTGGTGCCGTTGAGATGGCTGCTCGAATAATCGATATCCGCCGAGCCGGTGACAACCGGGCGGTAGCCCGACTTGGCGATGGCGACACCCTCGTCGGTGACGCGAACGCCGGCACGGGCCGAATTCAGTGAAGAATTGTACTGGTAGGCCTTTGCAAGCGCGCCGGAGATGGTTTCGGCTGAAGCGGCCAGTGGGGACAGCATGGTCGCCGAAACGAGGACGGCGGTGAAAAGTGACTTGCGTAAAGACGGCACGGTTAAACCCTCATTCGTTTTCCATGGGAACCGCGCCGCGCCTGCTTCTCTCATAGATCAGCCGGCGCCGCGTGTTCGTGTTCCCTGCTGCTCACCCCCAAAGTGCCCCCAGTTTGGCATCAGCAGCGATCGTTCAAATGCAAGCGACCATGACAAAGCCTCTGCTGCAAGGCCAAATCATTCAGAATTCGAAAGCACGAATGCGTTCAAACCCCGGTAGTGGCTTAATTGCCGCATTAAATGCACGTCTTCCGGTTACAACCCCCCCGGCCTTGAAAAAGAGACGGGCCACGCCGGAATTGCCCTGCCCTTCGACGGCGACGAGTCGGCCGCCTTCGGCAAGCTGGTCGAGCAACGGGGCCGGCACTTCCGCGACACTGCCACCGATAAAGATAACATCATAAGGCGCCTTGGCGGCATGCCCCTGCGGCAACGCGCCCTGGACGACGGTCACATTGCCGCAGCCAAGCGACGAAAGCGTCGATCTGGCGGTTTCCGCCAGCGCCGAATCGTTTTCGAGCGCCACTACGGACCCGGCCAGCCGCGACAGGATGGCCGAGGCGTAGCCCGTTCCGCAACCGACATCGAGCACCGAATCGGTCGGGTTGATCTCGGCCAGCTGGATAAGCTTGGCCAACGGCGACGCTTCCATCAGGTAGCGCGAACCGTCCGCGCCGGCTGCAATGCGGATGTCCTCGTCGATATAGGCGAGATCGCGCTGGGCGGCGCCGACAAACATCTCTCTTGGGACGACAAGCATTGCATCGAGTAGCGGCGCGCTGGTCACATCTGTGGTGCGGACCTGGCCGTCGACCATCTTGACGCGTAGTTCGGAGAAATCAGCGCTCATGTCCCAACCAGTCCGCTTGCCGCGCCAGAACCGCGGTCCATTGTGTCAGGAACTTCAGGCCCCCGCGCGGCAGCGCAGGGGCCTGAAGTTCCTGACACAATGGACCGCGG
>NZ_RZRR01000769.1:0-2735 GCF_003998555.1 Mesorhizobium sp. M7A.F.Ca.CA.002.09.1.1
GCCATTGTGTTCGTCGGACAGCTCCAGCTCGCGCTCGGAACACATCATGCCGTGGCTTTCGACGCCCCTGATCTTGCCGACCGTCAGCGTTACGTCGATGCCGGGCACATAGGTGCCGGGCGCGGCAAAGGCGCCGATCAGGCCCGCGCGAGCGTTTGGCGCGCCGCAAACGACCTGCACCGGAGGCTTGCCGTCGCCGGTGTCGACGGTCAGCACGCGCAGCCGGTCGGCATCGGGATGCTGAACCGCCGTCAGCACCCTGGCGATGACGAATGGTTTCAGGCTCGACTTGTCGTCGACATGCTCGACTTCGAGACCGATCGAAGTCAGCCGCTCGACGATCTCGTCGAGCGTGGCGTCGGTCTCGAGGTGGTCCTTGAGCCAGGAGAGGGTGAATTTCATGGGACTGTTCCGTCTGGTCTTTTGACGCTTGATTTCAGATGTCTCGGCAGGTCGTCGGACATATGCAGGAAGGCAAGCTGCTCGCCGATATAGGCATGCAGCGTCGGCTGGAAATCGGCCGGCATGTCCATGGCGCCGAGCATGAAGTAGATGTCTTCTTCCAGCCGCTCGTCGACATAGGCGATGGGTGAGCCGCAGGTGCCGCAGAAAGAGCGCGTCACCGGGCCGTTCTCATACATCTTCAGCGCCTTGCCGGTGAACGCGACCTGATCGACCAGGAAGCCGACAAAGGCCGACACCGGCGCGCCGCTGGCCCGCCGGCAATCGCCGCAATGGCAGTAGCTGACGTGATGCGGTTCGGCAGAGGCCTCGAACCGCACGGCGCCGCAGCGGCAGCCGCCGGCATAGGGCGCTGTCATGCGCTCAGGCCTCCGAACAAAGTCGGCATGTCGAGCGGCCGGAAGCCGTAGTGCGACAGCCAGCGCACGTCTGCATCGAAGAAGGCGCGCAGGTCCGGCATGCCGTATTTCAGCATGGCGATGCGGTCTATGCCCATGCCCCAGGCAAAGCCCTGATATTCGTCCGGATCGAGACCGCCATGGCGCAGCACATTGGGATGCACCATGCCGCAGCCGAGGATCTCCATCCAGTCGGAGCCTTCGCCGAAGCGCACCTCGCCGGGCCGCGAGCGATCGCACTGGATGTCCACCTCGAGGCTTGGCTCGGTGAACGGGAAGAAGGACGGCCGGAAGCGCATCTTAACCTGCGGCACCTCGAAGAAGGCCTTGCAGAACTCCTCCAGCACCCACTTCATGTTGGCGACGTTGGCTGTCTTGTCGATCACCAGCCCCTCGACCTGATGGAACATCGGCGAGTGGGTGGCGTCCGAATCCTGCCGGTACGTCTTGCCAGGAATGACGATGCGGATCGGCGGCTTCTTCGTTTCCATGGTGCGGATCTGCACCGGCGAAGTGTGCGTGCGCAAAAGCTTGCGCTCGCCCTTCTCGTCCGGCTGGAAGAAGAAGGTGTCGTGCATCTCGCGCGCCGGGTGGCCTTCGGGAAAATTCAGCGCGGTGAAATTGTAATAGTCGGTCTCGATATCGGGACCTTCCGCGATGGAGAAACCGAGATCGCCGAAGATCGCGGCAATCTCGTCGATGACTTGGCTGATCGGATGGATACGGCCGCGCTCGGCCGGCGACTGCCGCACCGGCAACGTCACGTCGACCTTTTCGGCGGCGAGGCGGGCGGTGATCGCCACATCCTTGAGCTCAGCCTTGCGGGCAGTCAGCGCGTCGGTGACGCGGTTCTTGAGGCCGTTGATGGCCGGGCCTTTGATCTGGCGCTCCTCGGCGGTCATGGCGCCAAGTGTCTTCAGCATCTCGGACACGCTGCCCTTCTTACCGAAAGCAGCGATGCGCACGGCCTCGATGGCCGGCTCATCGGCGGCCGAGGCGATCTCGGCCAGAAGTGAGTTTTCAAGCGTATCCAGGCCAGTGGTTGCGTCGTTCACGGTCAAACTCGCTGCGTTGGGAGGTCGGCCTCAAAGTGAAAGTCACTCCTAAAGTGAAATCACTCCAAGGATCAGGCAAAAGAAAAACCCGCGCCAGCCGTGCCAGCGCGGGTTCCCCAAATCAGAATTGCGAATGCTTGGGAAGCGCTGGTCTTAGGCGACAGCGCTTTCAAAAGCGTTCGGCGTGGTGTTCTTCAGATATTCGAGCGCCACCTTGGCCTTGGCGACCAGGGCCGCGAAAGCCTGCGGCTCGTGGATGGCCATGTCCGACAGGATCTTGCGATCGATCTCGATGCCCGACTTGTTGAGGCCGTCGATGAAGCGGCCATAGGTCAGGCCATGCTCGTGGGTCGCGGCGTTGATGCGCTGGATCCACAGCGCGCGGAAGGAGCGCTTGCGGTTCTTGCGGTCGCGGTAAGCGTATTGCAGCGACTTTTCCACCGCCTGCTTGGCGATGCGGATGGTGTTCTTGCGGCGGCCGTAGAAGCCTTTCGCGGCTTTCAGGACCTTCTTGTGCTTGGCGTGCGAAGTGACGCCTCTTTTTACGCGTGCCATGTCATGATCTCCTTAAAAGCAATTCCAGGAAAAGTGCCTTGCGGTTTTCCGTTCGGAATTGCGTAAAACAAATGCGTGTCCGGACCGAATGCCTTAGAGGCCGTTCGGCAGAAAATTCTTGATGACCTTCTTGCCATCCGGTTCAGCCAGAACCATCGTGCCGCGGGCATTTCGAATGAACTTGTTGGAACGCTTGATCATGCCGTGACGCTTGCCGGCCGCAGCCGACAGGACTTTACCCGTACCTGTGATCTTGAACCGCTTC
>NZ_RZRR01000770.1:0-2732 GCF_003998555.1 Mesorhizobium sp. M7A.F.Ca.CA.002.09.1.1
GCGCGAAATACTTGTCGCGGATGACCGCCTGCTTGGCCTGGTCCTTGACGTCGTCGAAGGCCGGCGGCTGCTTGGTGCGCTTGTCCTCGAGCTTGATGACATGCCAGCCGAACTGCGTTTGCACCGGCTGCTCGGTGTATTTGCCGACCTCGAGCGCGGAGGCCGCCTTGTCGAACTCCGGCACCATCTGGCCAGGTCCGAACCAGCCGAGGTCGCCGCCGCTGGTCTTGCCTGACGGATCGCTGGTGTGCTCGTTGGCGAGCTTCTGGAAGTCGGCGCCGCCGTCGAGCTGCTTGATGATCGCCTCGGCCTCTTCCTTCGTCTTCACGAGGATGTGACGGGCATGCAGCTCGTTGGTGGGCGGCGTGTTGGCGATTTCCTGGTCGTAACGGGCGCGGACCTCGGCGTCGGTGACCTTGTCGACGACACCCTTCTCGACCATCTCGCCATGCAGCGCGCGCTGCTGCAGGAAGGCCATGCGGCGCTGGAAGTCGGGATCCTTGTCGAGCCCTGTGGTGACCGCCTGGGCGGCCATGACGCGGATCTCGATGGCAGCCGAAAGGGCGGCGGCACGGCGCTGCTCGGGCGGCAATTGTGCGAACTGCTGCGACAATTCCCCTTCGGCAAGCACCAGATCTGCTTCGGTCAGGGGCTGACCGTTGACCGTGGCGATAACCTTATTGGGATCGACCGGTGCCGCGGCTGGCGCTGCTGCATCCGCTGGAGCGGGAGCGGTTTGCTGCGCCATCACAGGCGAGAGCGAAAGGGCCGACAGGCCGACGGCCAAGCCAAGGCTGGCGAGCGACGCGCGGCGAAACAACAGGGACATAGGGGGACTCCGGTGGGGATTGTTAAGAGGGGTGCTTCCAGATCGGCCAGATTGTGGCGGAATTTGGCGCAGCCAGCAGGGCCAGCGCGGCGTTGACATCAGTTGAGCCCCCTCTTATCTGTCCAACGACTTTGCGTCCAGAACCGTTTTCCGGGCGCTTTTTGTGTTTGTCCACGTTCACGTGGAATTGATGGGGCCGCCCGGCGCTCATCTCAAGATTGAGAATTCTATCGAAAGGACCATTGGATGGTCAGTCTCGGCGGTCTCGCCCGTAAGGTTTTCGGTTCCTCCAACGACCGTCGGGTCAAATCGACCCGGCCCCGTGTCGAGGCGATCAACGCCATGGAAAACGAGATGCGGGCGCTTTCCGATGAGGAATTGGTCGGCCGCACCGCGAAATTCCGCCAGGACATCGCCAACGGCGCCACGCTCGACGATCTGTTGGTGCCGGCCTTCGCCACCGCCCGCGAGGCCGCGCGCCGCGTGCTCGGCATGCGCCCCTTCGATGTCCAGCTGATCGGCGGCATGGTGCTGCACAATGGCGGCATTGCCGAGATGCGCACTGGCGAGGGCAAGACCCTGGTCGCGACGCTGCCGGTCTACCTCAACGCGCTTGCCGGCAAGGGCGTCCACGTCGTCACCGTCAACGACTATCTGGCCACCCGCGACTCCGAATGGATGGGCCGCGTCTACAAATTCCTCGGCCTCTCGGTCGGCGTCATCGTCCACGGCCTGTCCGACGAGGAGCGCAGCGCCGCCTACGCCGCCGATGTCACCTACGCCACCAACAACGAGCTCGGCTTCGACTATCTGCGCGACAACATGAAATACGAGCGCGCCCAGATGGTGCAGCGCGGTCACAATTACGCGATCGTCGACGAAGTCGATTCCATCCTGGTCGACGAGGCACGCACGCCGTTGATCATTTCCGGTCCGCTCGAGGACCGTTCGGAAATGTACAACACCATCGACACCTTCATCATCCAGCTGCAGCCGCAGGATTATGAGATCGACGAGAAGCAGAAGACCTCGATCTTCACCGAGGAAGGCACCGAGAAGCTCGAGAACCTTTTGCGCGACGCCGGCCTGCTCAAGGGCGAGTCGCTCTACGACGTCGAGAACGTCGCCATCGTCCACCACGTCAATAACGCGCTGAAGGCGCACCGGCTGTTCCAGAAGGACAAGGACTATATCGTCCGCAACGGCGAGATCGTCATCATCGACGAGTTCACCGGCCGCATGATGCCGGGCCGCCGCTATTCGGAAGGCCTGCACCAGGCGCTCGAAGCCAAGGAGCATGTGGCGATCCAGCCGGAGAACCAGACGCTCGCCTCCGTCACCTTCCAGAACTATTTCCGCCTCTACAAGAAGCTGTCCGGCATGACCGGCACGGCGCTGACCGAGGCAGAGGAATTCGGCAACATCTACGGCCTCGAAGTCACCGAGATCCCGACCAATCTGCCGGTGATCCGCATCGACGAGGACGACGAGGTCTACCGGACGGTCGAGGAGAAATACAAGGCGATCGTCAGGGAGATCCGCGAAGCCAGCGCCAAGGGCCAGCCGACGCTGGTCGGCACCACCTCCATCGAAAAGTCCGAGCAGCTGGCCGAGCGCCTGCGCAAGGAAGGTTTTACCGATTTCGAAGTGCTGAACGCTCGCCATCACGAGCGCGAGGCGGCGATCGTCGCCCAGGCCGGCAAGCCCGGCGCCATCACCATCGCCACCAACATGGCCGGCCGCGGCACCGACATCAAGCTCGGCGGCAATGCCGAGATGCGGATCGAGGAAGAGCTGGGCGACATGCCGGCCGGCCCCGAACGCGAGGCGCGGGAAAAGGAAATCATTGCCGACATTGAGCGGCTGAAGGAAAAGGCATTGGCCGCCGGCGGCCTCTATGTGC
>NZ_RZRR01000076.1:0-10677 GCF_003998555.1 Mesorhizobium sp. M7A.F.Ca.CA.002.09.1.1
CCACCCGCAAACCCGCCCGAGCACTGCATGGGAAACAACCGCCACAATCCGGCCATCGTCGGCGTTAAGCTTCGTTAACGGGCAAAGGGGTGCGATTGGCGACTGAAAGAGGTTCGCATGGACGCGCAGCTCGACGACAAGGCTCTCGAGAGTACGCTTGCCGAAAGTCTGGCCGATCTGGTGCCGGACACAAAGACTGTTTCCGAAGATGAATTTGTTGAAGTTGTCGGCGGCGCGCTGGAAGCGGTCGGCGGCACGTTGCTGTTCAAGATGTGCGTCCAGAACCAGGGCGAGGACCAGCACGTCGCAGCCGCGTCAGTCGGCGATGGCGGAAACCGCCAGTTCCTGCTGCTCACCTTGCCGACCGGCGGTGGTTCCCTGAAGGTCGAGACCGTATCGAGAAGCAGCAACCCGGTCGCCGGTATTGCTGCCGCCTATGCGGGTCTCATGGACGTGTTCAAGGCCGCTGCCTGACAGCTGACGACAAGTATCGAGGATATTCGGAGGCGCGATCCGGCAGTGCCGGCCTGGGCAGGTGTTTGCGTGTTGCATGGCGACGGCAGGCCTTGAACAATGCGTTTGCGCGACACATCTCAAAGTCGACGCAAGGAGAGCCGCCGCATGGATCAGATCGCCAACCCCGCACCCGGTTTCCAACGCAACCCGGACAAAATCATCACCATCGAGCCCTATGCCGGCACCGTTACCGTGCGCGCCGGAGACGTGGTCATCGCTTCAACAGCGAAGGCCAAGGTGCTGACCGAAGCTCCCTATCCGGCGGCCTTCTACATTCCGTTCGCCGACATCGATTTCGGCAAGCTTGGCCGCACCGACCACTCGACCCATTGCCCCTACAAGGGCGATGCAAGCTATTGGAGCGTGCTGCCTGCCGGCGAGACCGGCCAGAACGCCATGTGGGCCTATGAACGGCCTTTCGACGAGATGGCTGAAATCGGCAACCACGGCGCATTCTACGCCAGCAAGGTCACGATCGAAGCCAAACCGGACTGAGCCAACGCCGAAGCGGGATACGCTCGGCTGGCCACTCACTCCGTGGTGCCGTTATTGCCGATGCCCTCGGCATCGTCGAGCCGCACAAAGGTCAAGCCCTTGGCCTTGAGCGCCAGCAGCCCCTGCACCACGCCTTCGCCTGCCGCATGGGTCGGCTGGTTGATATGCGAGATAATGACGTCGCCGTCCTTGGCCGCCGCGATGCGCCGCGCGGTTTCCTTGGCGCCGAGCAAGGAGCCGCCGTCGCCGTTTATCGAGAATCCCGCGACCTTGAAGCCAAGCTTGCGGATCATGGCGATTGCCGACGGGCTGTATTCGGCGGTTGCGCCACGAAACCATTTCGGCGCCGGCTCGCCGGTCCCGGCAAGAGCGGCGGCCCCCGATTCGACCTCGGCCAGCACCGCATCCGGGCTGCCGGCGCTGCGGATGCCGTAGATTTTCCGCGGCGTGTCGACCGCCGGGATGTGGTGACCGCCGTGATTTTCCAGTTCGAACAGATCGGGATGCGCCCGCATGATCTCGACGGCGGCGGCGTTTCGCTTCAGCCAGATGCCGGTCACGAAAATGGTGGCGGGGATCTTGTTGTCCACCAGCGCCGAAAGGATCCGGCTGTCGGTCTGTCCGCCGCAGGCATCGAGCGTGAGTGCCACACGGCCGGCGCCGCTCGCCTGCGGCCTGATGTGCAGCGTCGGCTCGACGAGCGGCGCGGCATGGCCGGCGGATGCCATCGCCAACGACATGGCGATCATCCAGAGATTTTTTTGCAGCAGGCGCATCAAACCGATTTCCTGACCCGTCATTTCAAGCAGGCATCCCAAAGACCCGCATGAAGGCGGAAATCAGGATGATGCATAGCAGAAAAGCGCTCCACGCGACAATGTGACCGTGCCTGTGGCGAAGGGGTCATTCCACCGCGTCGAGAGTCGTGCATGCGACCCATGATCTCAGATGACGCATTCCAGCTGCATTTCGGTGCGCGAAAGAACCTCGCGCACCGCGTCGACCACCGGCTTGACTTCCAGGCCCCAGACGCAGCATGCCTTGCTGGGATCCGGCGCGCGGCAAAGGTCCTCGGCCATGCAGGCGCAAGGCATCGGCGGCTGGAGCGAGATGCTGGGCACGCCGACGGGACCCCAGCGCGACGGCTCCGTCAGACCGAACAGCCCGACAACCGGGGTCCCAGTGGCTGCCGCCATGTGCATCGGGCCGCTCTCATTGCCGAGAAACAGCCGGGCCTGTTTCAGCACCGCCAGCAGGCTTTCAAGCGACAGGTCACCGACGAGATTGACGACCGGCGGCGCGGTCCTGGCGACGATGCGTTCGGCGATCTCGCGCTCGTCCGGGCCGCCCACCAGGACGACGTCCAGGCCGGTCTCGCCGGCAATCTCGACGATCGCTGCTGCAAACCGCTCCGGCTGCCAACGTCGCCCCTCGAAGCTTGCACCCGCATGCACGGCGATGAAGGCATTTGGCCGCAGATGGTGTTTATCCAGGAGCGCCAATGCTTTCGCCATCTCCAATGGCAGCGGCTGAAGGTTCGGAATCACCGTGCGAAGTTCAATGCCGAGCGCTTCGAGCGGCGAGAGGTAGCGGTACAGGAAATGCTGGCCATCAAAGCCGTAGGGCTTGGCAAGGACGTTGGCGGGCTGCCGCTCCAGCATACGCAAGGGTCTTTCGGAGGGATTGTATCCGACACGGGTCTTTGCGTGGACGAGCCCGGTGAGGATGCGCGACGTCTTCGAATCGGTCAGGTCGATGGTCAGGTCGAAGCGGAAGCGGCGCAACGCCCGCACCATGGCGTAGAGCTCCTTCCCGCGCTCCAAGGGCGTGCCGCGCATGCGGTCGCGCCTGAATGCGACCACCTCGGAAGCGATACCATGGGCGATCACGAAGCTCTCGAAGCGGGCCTCGCACAGAAAGACGATGCTGGCGCCGGGGAATTCGAGCCGCAGGTTCTTGGCGAGCGCCGAGGCGAGGACGAGATCTCCTATGAACTTGGTTTGAATGACCAGGATCGAGCGGAGCGGCGCGGGAGAGATCTGCAGCATCTGTTTCCGGGAGCAATTTGCGGATGGCCGCAAATTGGGCAGGAACAATGTCGAGATTACGCGGCGCGGCCAGCACGTTCGCGTGAATTGTCTTACAAAACGGTAAGCTGGATGGATCCTATCCGCGGCCTGTTTTCGCAACCAGCACCGCTGCCTGCGCTGCCGCCAGCCTGGCGATCGGCACGCGATAGGGCGAACAGGACACGTAGTCGAGGCCGACCTCTTCGCAAAAGCGGATCGAGGCCGGATCGCCGCCATGTTCGCCGCAGATGCCGAGCTTGATGTCGGGCCGCGTCGCCTTGCCCTTTTGCGCGGCCATGCGCACCAGTTCGCCGACGCCCTCGATGTCGAGCGAGACGAACGGGTCCTGATCGATAATGCCCTTCTGGCGGTAGGTTTCCAGGAACGAGGCCGCATCGTCGCGCGAGATGCCGAAGGTCGTCTGGGTCAGGTCGTTGGTGCCGAAGGAGAAGAATTCGGCTGATTCTGCAATGACATGCGCGCGGATGGCGGCGCGGGGAAGCTCGATCATCGTGCCAGTGAGATAGTCGATCTTGACCCCGGTTTCCTCCATGACGCTCTTGGCAACCGCATCGATGCGCGCCTTGACGTAGTCGAGTTCCTTCACCAGGCCGACGAGCGGCACCATGATCTCGGGGACCACCAGGGCGCCGGCCTTCCTGCCGGCCTCCACGGCCGCCTCGAAAATGGCCCGTGCCTGCATCTCGGCGATCTCGGGGTAGGAGACGGCCAGGCGGCAGCCACGATGGCCGAGCATCGGGTTGAACTCGTGCAGTGCCTCGGTGCGCTGCCTGAGCTTGTCGGGCGACACGTTCATGGCGGCGGCGACCTCGGCGATTTCAGCCTCGGTCTTGGGGAGGAATTCGTGCAGCGGCGGATCGAGCAGTCGGATCGTCACCGGCAGGCCGGCCATGATCTCGAACAGTTCGAGGAAATCCGAGCGCTGCATGGGCAGAAGCTTGGCGAGTGCGGCGCGCCGGTCCTTTTCGGTGTCGGCCAGGATCATCTCGCGCATGGCGACGATGCGGTCGCCGTCGAAGAACATGTGCTCCGTGCGGCAAAGCCCGATGCCTTCGGCGCCGAAGGAGCGCGCCATGCGCGCATCGAGCGGTGTTTCGGCATTGGTGCGCACCTTCATGCGCCGCACCGCGTCCGCCCATTCCATGATGGCGGCAAAATCGCCTGACAGTTCAGGCTGCAGCATGGCAACCGCGCCCTTCAGCACCTGGCCGTTGCCGCCATCGATGGTGATGATGTCGCCTTTGCGGAAGGTCTGCCCCATCGAGAGCAGCGTGCCGGCCCTATAGTCGACGCGCAGCGAGCCGGCACCCGAGACGCAAGGCTTGCCCATGCCGCGCGCCACCACCGCGGCGTGGCTGGTCATGCCGCCGCGCGTGGTCAGGATGCCTTCCGCCGCATGCATGCCGTGGATGTCTTCGGGACTGGTCTCGATGCGCACTAGGATCGCCTTGCGCCCTTGTGTCTTCAAGTCCTCGGCGTCAGCTGAGGAAAAGACGATCTCGCCGGTAGCGGCACCGGGCGAGGCCGGCAGTCCGATGCCGATGACGTCGCGCGCGGCCTTGGGGTCGATGGTGGGATGCAGCAACTGGTCGAGCGAGGCCGGGTCGATACGGGCAACGGCTTCCTCTTTCGTGATGAGCCTGTCGCGCGCCATCTCGACGGCAATTTTCAGCGCCGCCTTAGCAGTGCGCTTGCCGGAGCGGGTCTGCAGCATCCACAATTTGCCGCGCTCGATGGTGAATTCGAGATCCTGCATGTCGCGGTAGTGCTTCTCCAGACTATCGGAGATGGTGACGAAGGACTGGAACGCGTCAGGCATCAGCTTCTGCAGCGACGGCTTGTCCGAGCCTGCTGCGATACGCGCCGCTTCGGTGATGTTCTGCGGCGTGCGGATGCCGGCAACGACGTCCTCGCCCTGCGCGTTCACCAGGAACTCGCCATAGAGCATCTTTTCGCCGGTCGATGGGTTGCGCGTGAAGGCAACGCCGGTGGCCGAGGTTTCGCCCATATTGCCGAACACCATGGCCTGGACGTTGACCGCCGTGCCCCAGCTTTCGGGAATATCGTGCAGGCGGCGATAGGTGATGGCGCGGTTGTTCATCCAGCTCGAGAACACGGCTGATATCGCGCCCCAGAGCTGCTCATGCGGATCCTGCGGAAACGGCCTGCCAAGCTCTTCCTCGACTTTGGCCTTGTAGAGCGCGATGACGCCCTGCCATTCGAGCGCCGTCAGTTCGGTGTCGAGCTCGTGCCCGAGCCCGCCCTTCTGGTCCTCCAGGATTTCCTCGAACACTTCGTGGTCGAGACCCATGACGACATCGGAATACATCTGGATGAAGCGGCGGTAGCTGTCATAGGCAAAGCGCGCATCGCCGGAATCGGCGGCCAGCGCCTCGACCGTCTCGTCGTTCAGGCCGAGATTGAGGACGGTGTCCATCATGCCGGGCATCGAGGCGCGAGCGCCAGAACGCACCGACACCAGCAGCAGTTTCGACGGGTCGCCGAACCGACGACCGGTCAGCCGGCCGATGTGATCGAGCGCGACCGCGACATCGGCTTCCAACCCGGCCGGATAAATACGGCCGTTGGCGTAGTAGGCGTTGCAGACCTCCGTGGTGATGGTGAAGCCCGGCGGCACCGGCAGCCCCAGGCTGCACATCTCGGCTAGGTTGGCGCCTTTGCCGCCCAGGAGATTCTTGTCGCTGGCACGGCCCTCCGCCGCACCATCGCCAAAGGTGAAAACCCATTTGGTCATGCATCGCTCTCCGGTTGCAGGAGATTGGAAAGATTGGCGAAACGGAAAGTTCCGCCGGTCCGCCCTTGGAGCGATATGATGCTGCAGTGCGAAAGGCAAGGCGTCGGCAAAGCCGCCCGGCCACTACAATCGATTAAGCAAAGCCGTGCCTCAGGATGCGGCAAAAAGGTTTGCTATGCCGGGGATTCTGGAGTAGAACATACAGTGAACAAAGAGGTGGCTATGAAACTGTCCGGAAAACTCGACTATCTGGAAATGCCGGCTACGGGCGGAACGCTGGACCGGCTGAAGGCCTTCTACAGTTCCGCCTTTGCCTGGTCGTTCACTGACTATGGGCCGACCTATTCGGCCTTTGCCGAAGGCCTGGACGGGGGTTTTCAGGCCGACGCCGCCGAAGCGCCATCGAAGCCGCTGCCGGTGCTGTACAGCAGGGATCTGGAGGCGACCCTCGAGGCTGTCGAAAACGCCGGCGGCACGGTCGTCAAACCGATCTTCGCGTTCCCTGGCGGCCGCCGTTTCCACTTTGCCGATCCGGCCGGCAACGAGATGGCGGTGTGGTCCGAATAGCCAGCTGGTGCCGTCTGGTGGCGTTGCTTTTGCTGCCCAAACAGGCGTTCTCACCACCATTCATGGGGCATTGTGCTTTTTGGCTGCTCTGCTAATAACGCGCCGCACAAGCGACTCTGACGGCAATTGGGGCGTCGCCAAGTGGTAAGGCATCGGTTTTTGGTACCGACATTCCCAGGTTCGAATCCTGGCGCCCCAGCCATCCCGCTCAGGTCCGTTCCGGACACTTAGGACCGAGAGTACCTTTGCGATCTTCCATGAAGCCGATCGGCTAACAGTTCGATTGTGTCATAAATTCAGATGAGCCAAAGCCGTCGCGGCAAATTCAGGTCTTGCACATGATCTGGATAGTGTCGCCTTGAACATCTCCTTCTTTCCATACATAGTTCGGCCGGGTGGGTGGCGGCTCAACATGGAACTTCAATGAACCTTCCTATCTTCGCCATCAACCTCGATCGCGAGACCCAGCGCTGGAGCGAATTGCTCGCCAGCGCCGAAGCGGCAGGCCTGACCTTGCAGCGCATTGCCGCCGTCGACGGCCATGCGCTTGCCAAAGAGGCCTGGACGGAGATCGATCTGCCAGCCGCACGCAAGCTGAGCGGGCGCGACATCCTTTCCGGCGAATATGCCTGTTACCGCAGCCATATCCAGGCGCTGGAAACGTTCGTGGCCGGTGGCAGCGCCCATGGCCTGATCGTCGAGGACGACGTCCTCTTCAGCGAAGACACCATGCGGCGCATCGAGGCCGTCATCGCGGCGGTGCCGGATTTCGACGTCATCAAACTGATCAACCATCGCATCAGCTTCTTCATGCGCGCCGTCGAGACGGCGGAAGGCGACGAGATCGGTCGTGCGCTGCATGGCCCGCAAGGCTCGGCCGCCGCCTATCTGGTGACGCGGGAGGGCGCGCAGGGTCTGTTGTCGGCGCTCGCCGTCATGAAAATGCCATGGGACGTCGCGCTCGAACGCTTTTGGGATACCGGTCTGAAGGTCTATTCGGCCCGCCAAAACGTGCTTGGCTTCGCCGCCAGCAGCGAGATCTCCGGCATAGCCGGTCCCTCGGGAAGCTACAAATCCGCAAGGTTGGGGGGGCCGAGCCGGCTACGTGCCGGGGTGTTGCGGGCCAGTGACGAGCTGCGCCGCCTGCATCACGTCCTGCTGCGGCCCCCTTTGCCGCGAGATACCCTGGACTATGCCAAGGACAACGCGCCGCGCCACACCTTGCTTCTGTTGCTTGCGGCACTCGCCGTTCTCGCCATGGTTTCCGCGGTGTGGCGCGAGGCAGACACCTACCGCTATGCGGGCCTGGCGCTGGCCCTGGTCGCGGTCATCCGCTGGTTCAGGGTGGATTTGTGGACCTACAGCAAACCACTGATCGGTTGGGTCGGCTTCCTGTGTCTGGGCTGGTCGCTCTATGTCTTCATCCGACTGGCGATCGTCTATTTCGGCACCCACCAGTTGGGTGGCGCCGAAGGCATTTACATGTTTCCGCTGTTCTATGCGACGACCGGATTCGCCTTTCTGCTGTTTGTCAGGCAGCCCGCACGGCTGGTCCTCTGGTTCATGATCCTCAGTCTTGTCTTCCTGGCGGCGGACACCGCCTGTTCGAACATGTTTCAGGATATCCAACCGGCCCCGTGGCTTTTCAACAATCCCATCCACGCGTCGGTGGCGGCCGGTTTCATCTTCCTCTGCACGCTGCAATTCATGGCTTACACGGCCCAGAGAACGGACCTCGGGAAAGCAACCAAGAACCTTTATTGGGCGCTGTCGACAGCCGTCCTGCTGCTTGCCGTCGTCAATATCATCGAGATGCGGTCAAAGGGCGTGTGGCTTGCGCTTGCGCTTGCGCTGCTCCTGTTGACGGTCATGACCCTGGCGAGAGGCCATCGCCGCGAACTGTTGGTTTCGGGTGGCGTGCTGGCGATCGTGGCGGCCGGCATTGTCGCAACACACAACATCTTCTCGTCCACCGCCGGCGACACCATGACCTTCGTCAAAACCCTGGTTCCGGATGTGTTCAGGCATGGCGTCCTTCCCGCATTCGACCGCGCCATCGCGAGCGATGCGGTTCCGCTTGCAGCCAAGGAAAGGCTGATGCTGTGGGCGGATGCGATCGATATCTGGAAACGCCACCCGATCTTCGGAGCCAGTTCCAGCTGGCTGACCGAGTGGGAGAACAGAACCTATCATCCCATGATCTTAAACGTCTTCCACAATGGTTATCTGGAAATTGTCGTGCGCTATGGTGTGGTCGGACTGGCGTTCTTTGCCTTTCTCTACACCTGGTCGGCCAGGCAGGTTCTGCTGGCCATGCGAGCCAAGCTTGTCGCTCCGGCCGCATGGTCCTGTTACATCTCCACACTGGTTTTCTTCGCCCTCAGCATCCTTACCAATTCCAACAACCGGCTGGCCATGGGTGAGGCCTTCATGTGGTTTGCCGCGGCGTTCGGCTTCTATTGTTTTTATGTTCGCCAGCAGAAGAACCTTGTCGCGCCGCGAACCTATTTTTAGGGCCTGCCGGCGCAGCACGTATCTGATCAGCCGGTTGCGGCCAATGCACCTTTGAGGCCCCGCTCAATTTCCCGATAATCGGGAAAGTCGATGCCAAAATCCACGGCTTATCGCCGGCAACCCGTTTGTTACGATCGACACAGATCACAGACGGGGGTTGTCACGGATATGCTGACGGACAGGCAGGCACGCGAAGCGGTGGAGCAGTACCGCGAGGAAGGATATGCGGTCGTTCGACAATTCGTCGACGGCGACGAGATGATCCGGCTGAAGAAGGAAACCGATGCGGTCTATGCCGATGGCCTCAAGCATCACGCCACTTTCCGGCACGGCAACCTGAATTTCCAGATCCTGCCTGAATCGGACTTTGGCCAACGATATGTGCTGCAGGCTTACTGGTTTTCCTGGATCAATTCCTATTTCGAGCAGTTCCGCCGCAATCCCGACTATCTGAAGCTGCTCGAGGGTCTGATCGGCCGCGACATAAAACAGATCGCCCAACAGCTGCACTGGAAGCCGCCCGGCGCCAATGTCACGGGTTATCGCTTCCACCAGGATCTGCGCTTCCGTAACCAGGCCGCCTTCGACAATGTCGCCGACGCCACCGTGACAACAGGCCTCGCGGTCGATCGGGCGACGCTGGACAATGGCTGTCTTCAGGTCGTGCCCGGCAGCCACAAGCTCGGCTATCTCGGCCTGTCGGACGAGGGAACCGGCGAGCTGATGAAGGGTCTGACCGCCGAAGAAGAGTTGCGCAAGGTCGGCATCGACCCGGCGACCATCGTTCCGCTGGTGCTGGAGCCGGGCGATCTTGCTTTATGGGGGCTGCTCACCGTGCACGGCTCCTCGCCCAACAGGTCACAGCACGACCGCGCCTTTGCACTGTCCAGCTATGTGCGGGCGGATACGACGCAACGTGGCGAATGGGCGTTCAGGGACGGTGTTTCGGTGCCGCTCGGCAAGACGCCGGCACTGTGCAAATACGAAAAGCTCTTCGAGGAGCCGGGACCGATGTACGACACCACCGCCTGGTGGAAATGACGCTGCCGCGTCGGGCGACGGGGGCAGCAGGGGCCTGGCGTTCGCGCCAGGCCCCTGACGGCGTTGGCCGGCAATCGGGCAGCATTTCAGGCGGTGAAGTCGGCCGACAGTTCGCGGATCAGGAAATCGACGAACGCGCGCACCTTGGCCGCAATATAGGTGCGGTGCGGATAGAGTGCGTAGATCGGGCTGGAGCCGGGGCGAAACTCATCCAGCTGCACTTCCAACCGGCCGTCGCTGATCGCAGCATCGACCAGCAGGCTGGGCAGATTGCCGATGCCGAAACCGGCGGTGGTCATCTGGTAGGCGGCCTCGACGCTGTTGGTCGAGATGCGCCCGCCGACAGCCGCATCGAAAGGGCCGTCTGGTCCGATGAAAGGCCATGTGCCAAGCCGCTTGGCGAAATTGCTCAGCACGCAGGAATGGCTTGCCAGCTCATCCGGGTGGACCGGGCGGCCGTTTGTGTCCCAATAATCGGGCGTGGCGCAGACATAGTTGCGAACTTCCCCAAGCCGGCGGGCAATCAAGGCGGAATCGGCCTGACCGCCGAAGCGGATGGCGACATCGTAGCCTTCCTCGACAATGCCGACGACATAACGCGCGGTGAGGTCGAACTCGATCGTGGTGAGCGGGTTCTCTTCGAGGAATTTCGGCACCAGCTTGGTTATGCGCGTGTGGCCCAGAACATTGGAGCAGGAA
>NZ_RZRR01000771.1:0-2726 GCF_003998555.1 Mesorhizobium sp. M7A.F.Ca.CA.002.09.1.1
CTTCCACACCACCCGCATCGGCCGCATGGTGCGCGAAACGTCGACGATGGAGTTCGTCGTCACCCGCACCGAGATCGAAGCGCTGCTGCTCGAAGCCAATCTTATCAAGCGCTTGCGGCCGCGATTCAACGTCCTGATGCGCGACGACAAGTCGTTTCCCTATATCCTCTTGACCGGCGACCATGTCTCGCCGGGCATCTACAAGCATCGCGGCGCGCGCTCGCGCAAAGGCGATTATTTCGGTCCCTTTGCTTCGGCCGGTGCCGTTGGCCGCACCATCAACTCGCTGCAGCGCGCCTTTCTGCTGCGCAGTTGCACCAACTCGTTCTACGAGAACCGCACGCGGCCATGCCTGCTTTATCAGATCAAGCGCTGCGCCGGTCCCTGCACCGGCGAGGTCTCGCACCAGGACTATGCCGAGCTGGTCAATGAGGCGAAGGACTTCTTGTCCGGCCGCAGCCAGAAGGTGAAGACGGAAATCTCGGCCGCCATGCAGCAAGCGTCGGAAGCTCTCGATTTCGAGCGCGCCGCGATCTATCGCGACCGGTTGGCGGCCCTGTCGCATGTGCAGAGCCACCAGGGCATCAATCCGGCGACCGTCGACGAAGCCGATGTCTTCGCCATCCATCAGGAAGGCGGCCAGGTCTGTATCCAGGTGTTCTTTTTCCGCACCGGCCAGAACTGGGGCAACCGCGCCTATTTCCCCAAGGCCGATCCGGCGTTGGAAGCAGCCGAGGTGCTGGGCTCGTTCCTGGCGCAGTTCTATGACGACAAGCCGACGCCGCGGAACATTCTTCTGTCGCATGGCGTCGAGGATCAGGAATTGCTGGCCGAGGCGCTCTCCACCCGCGCCGGCCGCAAGGTCGCAATCTCCGTGCCGCAGCGCGGCGAGAAGAAGGACCTGACCGACAACGCTTTGCAGAATGCCCGCGAAGCGCTCGGACGCCGGCTGGCTGAAACCTCCACCCAGGGACGCCTGCTTGCCGGTTTCGCCGAGACATTCGGCCTGCCGAAGCCGCCAGTGCGCATCGAGGTCTACGACAATTCGCACATCATGGGCACCAATGCCGTCGGCGCCATGGTCGTTGCCGGACCGGAGGGGTTCGTGAAGAACCAGTACCGGAAATTCAACATCCGCTCGACCGAGATCACGCCTGGCGACGATTTCGGCATGATGCGCGAGGTGATGGAACGGCGGTTTTCGCGGTTGCTCAAGGAGCATGGCGATGTCCCGGCTGGGGATGCAGCCGACGGTTCGGCAGACGATATGGAGGACGATATCTCCGGCAGCTTCCCGGCCTGGCCCGATGTCATCCTGATCGACGGTGGCCAGGGCCAGATGACCGCGGTGCGCAAGATCCTCGCCGATCTCGGCATCGAGGACCGCGTGGTTGCCATCGGCATCGCCAAGGGCCAGGACCGCGATGCCGGCCGCGAGCGGTTCTTCGTCAAAGGCAGGGACTCGTTTTCCCTACCGGTCCGCGACCCCGTGCTCTATTTCGTCCAGCGGCTGCGCGATGAGGTTCACCGTTTCGCGATCGGCTCGCATCGGGCTCGCCGCAAGAAGGAAATGGTCAAGAGCCCACTTGATGAGATCAGCGGCATCGGTCCCGGCCGCAAGCGGGCATTGCTGCTGGCATTCGGCACCGCCAAGGCGGTCAGCCGCGCGGCCATCGAGGATCTGCGGAAAGTCGACGGGATTTCCGAGCAGGTGGCGAAACTGGTCTACAATCACTTCCACGAGAGTTGAAAAATCTGGCACTTTCATCTGGCCTGTCGAATCTGGCCTGTTGACCCCCCACATTCGCTTCTGATTTGAGTAGGCAGGCAGAAAGAGTTTCCCGGATATGGCCAAGCGCGCGTTCAACCTGCCCAACATGCTCACCTACGCCCGCATCGTCGCGGTGCCGATGGTGGTGCTGTGCTTTTTTCTCGAAGGACATCTGAAGTCGAGCGACTTTGCCCGGTGGTCGGCGCTGATCATCTTCCTGCTCGCCTCGATCACCGATTATCTGGATGGCTATCTGGCGCGCGCCTGGCAACAGACCTCCAACATCGGCAAGATGCTCGACCCGATCGCTGACAAGCTGCTGGTCGCCACCTGCCTGCTGCTGCTGGCTGCGGACACCGATCGCCATGCGGGCATTGCCGGCTGGTCGTTGTGGGCGGCGATCATCATCCTGTGCCGCGAAATCCTCGTCTCGGGCCTGCGCGAATATCTGGCGGCGCTGAAAGTCTCGGTGCCGGTGACGCAGCTGGCAAAATGGAAGACCGCCATCCAGATGGTCGCCATAGCGTTCCTCTTGGCCGGACCGGCCGGCGACAAGATCTTTCCGCTGACCACCCAGACCGGGCTGGTGCTGCTGTGGATCGCGGCGTTGGTCACACTCTACACCGGCTACGACTATTTCCGCGCCGGCCTCAAGCACATCATGGACGAGTGAGATGACGACCCGGCTCATCTATTTTGCCTGGGTGCGCGAGCGCATCGGCATGCCCGAGGAAGACGTCGACTTGCCGGCTGGCATCGAGACGGTCGCCGATCTCCTGCGCTGGCTGAAATCGCGCGGCGAGGGCTACGAGCACGCGCTGCAATATCCTGACGTCATCCGTGTCGCTATCAACCAGGAGCATGTCGAGCACCGCGAGAAGATCGCGGGCGCCCGCGAAATCGCGCTGTTCCCGCCGATGACCGGGGGCTGAAATGACCGGCGGGATCATACCTG
>NZ_RZRR01000772.1:0-2724 GCF_003998555.1 Mesorhizobium sp. M7A.F.Ca.CA.002.09.1.1
GGCCTATATGGCCCGCATCCAGCTGTCGGCGGCTGGTTTCTACAAGACGCCGAAAATCCACTGGAACCGCGACAAGGGCGAGGGCCGCCCCTTCTATTATTTCGCCTATGGCGCCTCGTGCTCGGAAGTCTCGGTCGACACGCTGACCGGCGAATACATGGTCGAGCGTACCGATATTCTCCATGACTGTGGCCGCTCGCTGAACCGGGCGATCGATATCGGCCAGATCGAAGGCGGCTTCATCCAGGGCATGGGCTGGCTGACGACGGAAGAACTGTGGTGGGACGCCAAGGGCCGGCTGCGCACGCATGCACCGTCGACCTACAAGATCCCGCTCGCCTCCGACCGGCCGAAGATCTTCAATGTCACCTTGGCCGACTGGCCGGAAGCCGGCGAGCCAACCATCCACCGCTCCAAGGCGGTCGGCGAGCCGCCGTTCCCGCTCGGCATGTCGGTGCTGCATGCGCTATCGGACGCGGTGGCCAGTGTCGCCGACAACAGGATCTGCCCGCGCCTCGATGCTCCGGCGACCCCGGAGCGGGTTCTGATGGCGATCGAGCGGCTGAAGAAAGAGGCCGGCGCCTGAATCCGGCCCCAGGGTCGGCAATGCGTGCAATCCGGGCCGAAAAAACCTATATTTCCCATTCGGGAACGTGAACCATGAACTCGAAAGTGCAAAGCCTGAAAGCCTTTCTCGCCAGCGCCGGTCGGGTTGCCGTGGTCGAAGTGGCCGGAACAAAAGGCTCGACGCCACGCGAGAAGGGCGCCTTCATGCTCGTCTCGCCGACGGCGATCTTTGGCACCATCGGCGGCGGTCAGCTCGAATATATGGCGATCGACAAGGCCAGGCAGATGTTGGGCAAAGAAGCCCGCATCGAGGTTGACGAAGTCTGCGCCACCCTAGACGTCCCGCTGGGTCCCGAGATCGGCCAATGCTGCGGCGGGCGCGTCGAAGTCTTGATCCCGCTCGTCGATGCTGCGCTTGCCGGCGACCTGGTTGCGGCCGCCGAAGCCGAAGAGGCGCACCTGCCGTACGTCTACATCTTCGGTGGCGGCCATGTCGGCCAGGCGCTGGCATCGGCGATCGCACTTCTTCCCGTGCACGGCGTCGTCATCGAGACGCGGGCCGAAGCACTGGAAGGCATGCCCGAAACCATCGAGACACGGCTGACAGCTATGCCGGAAGCGATGGTGCGGAATGCCCCCGCCGGCGCCGCCTTCGCCATCCTGACCCACGATCATGCGCTGGATTTCCTGATCGTCGCGGAAGCGCTGAAACGCGGTGACACCGCCTATGTCGGCATGATCGGCTCGAAGACGAAGAAAGCGACGTTCAGGACCTGGTTCCTGAAATCGGCGGACGGCAGCCAGGCCGAGTTTGCCCGCCTCGTCTCGCCAATTGGCGGCGACACCGTCAAGGACAAGCGCCCTCAGGTCATCGCGGCGCTGGCTGCGGCCGAGATCATGACGGCGTTGGTCAATCACAACGCAGCCTTAAATGCCGACCATCAAATTCCGCATGGCAAGGTGATGGCAAGCTAAGCTGCGCCGCAGCTAAACCGGCCGTTTCAAACCCAGATGGTCGCGCAGCGTGCGGCCCTGGTATTCCGTCCGGAACAGTCCGCGCCGCTGCAACTCCGGCACGACGAGCGTGGCAAAGGCATCGAGTTCCCCGGGGAAATATGAGGGCATGACGTTGAAACCGTCGGCCGCGCTACCCTCGAACCGCGCCTGCAGTTCGTCGGCGACTTGGGCCGCTGTGCCGACGATGCGCCAATGGCCCCGCGCGCCGGCAAAATGCCGGGCGAGCTGGCGGATGGAGAGGCCGTCGCGGCGCGATTGCTCGATGACCAGCGCTTGCCTGCTCTTCATCCCCTCGCTCTCCGGCAGTTCCGGCAGTGGCCCATCGATCGGATAGCGCCACAGATCGGAGATGCTGAGATAGCTGGACAGCAGCGCCACGCCGACATCGTCGGGGATCAGCTCCTGCAATTCCTCGTATTTTTCACGGGCCTCCGCTTCGGTCTCCGCCACCACCGGTGCGACGCCCGGCATGATCTTGATGTCGTCCGGCTCGCGCCCATAGGCCGCCAGACGTCCTTTGAGATCGTCATAGAAGGCCTTGGCTTCCTCGAAGGTCTGCGCCGCCGTGAACACCACATCGGCGGTGCGGGCGGCAAGGTCGCGGCCGACATCCGAGGCGCCGGCCTGAACCATCACCGGCGCGCCCTGCGGCGAGCGCGGCAGGTCGAGCGGATCGCGAACCGAAAAGCTCTGGCCGTTATGGCCGGAAGCCTTGCCGTGCCACAGGCCGGTCACCACCTCGGCGAACTCGCGCGCCCGTTCGTAGCGGTCGGCATGGGGCTTGAGGCCCGTCGCGCCGAAATTGGCTGCTTCGATGGGGCTGGCCGAGGTGACCAGATTCCAGCCGGCCCGGCCGCCGCTCAGATGGTCGATCGACAGGAAGGTTCGTGCCAGCCCATAGGGCTCGTTGTAGCTTGTCGACGCTGTCGAGACGAGGCCGATGCGGCTGGTCTGGACGGCGAGCGCCGAGAGCAGGCTGATCGGCGCGAAACCGAGCGAGCGCGACGTCTGGCTGGCAATGCCGAGATTGGCTTCACGCAGGCCGGCGGCGTCCTCGCAGAACACCATGTCGAACTTCGCCGCCTCCGCCGTGCGCGCCAGCTGGATGTAATGATCGATGTCTATGCCGGCGGGGACGGG
>NZ_RZRR01000773.1:0-2722 GCF_003998555.1 Mesorhizobium sp. M7A.F.Ca.CA.002.09.1.1
GACAGACATATTTCATTTCCAGCTCCCTTGCTGTGACGAACCATAGGCGATCACGGTATCGGTTGAGTTCTTGCCGGCAGCGACATGGTCGAGAAGGCTGACCGCAATGCCGATGATTGCAACTGCCGCAAGCAGCCGGCCGAAGCCGGAGGGCGGCACATGCAGCGGGCCGCTTTTCCCTGGATCAGCCGTTCGGCAGGTGCTTGTCCAATGGGCAGAAAACAGATTGTTCATGCGAACCTCCATCCGCCACGAGAATCTGTGGCCGCCCGCAGGACGCTCGGGGCCGATGCAAGTCGACATTTTGCACGCACATTTTTTTCAAAAAAGATTCGGTGGGGCTCGCCGGTGCTGCATGCGCGCGCAAACAGCGCGGTGGCCTTCCCTCGCGCCCGCGCTATAGTTGGGAGGAACGCCGCCTGGCCGGCGCCACCGCTGTAATAAGGAGGAATTCATGGACCGCACCGCAAACGCCGTCTGGAAAGGCAATCTGAAAGAGGGCACGGGCACGCTCGACACCCAGAGCGGAACCCTGAAGGGCACGCCCTATTCGTTCAAAGCGCGCTTCGAGGACGAGAGCGGCAAATCCGGCACCAACCCTGAAGAGCTGATCGCGGCGGCGCACGCCGGCTGCTTTGCCATGCAGTTTTCGCATTTCCTGGCCGAGAACGGCACCCCCGCCACCGAACTCGACGCCAAGGCCGTGGTGACGCTGGTTCCCGGCACCGGGATCACCGGCAGCGCCCTCACAGTGGTCGGCAAGGTCCCGGGCATCGACGCGGCGAAGTTCAAGGAATTGGCCGAAAGGGCCAAGGCCGGCTGTCCGGTCTCGAAGGCGCTCGGCGCCATAAACGTATCGCTCGACGCCAAGCTCGGCTGAAGGCCCGAACGGCAAATTCATCCAGAAACCGCTGGCCCTTGGGCCGGCGTTTTCGTTTGCGGTCAGCCCTTCAACGCGGCCGCCCGCACATCCGATGGCGTCGCGCCGTAGCGCCGCCGGAACGCCCGGTTGAAATAGGAGAGGTCGTTGAAGCCTGCCTCGAAGGCGATCGCCGTGATGCTGCGTCCGGCATGACGAGGATTGCTGAGCATCCGATGCGCGCGCAACAGGCGCTGGCACAGCATGAAATCCGACAGCGACGTGCCTTCGCTCTCGAACAGTTTTCTGATGTAGCGGGCCGAAAGGCGGTGACGGCGGGCGATGTCTTCGGCCGACAGGTCGCCGCCATGGGCTGTTATTTCGGCCTTGATGGCACGCAGCCGCGCCACGCGCACGCCTCGGCCCCGGGCGATTTCTGCCGCGTCTCGGGTGGCACCCATGGCCAGAGCGACGAGATCGAAAATATGCGTCGTCGCCAGATGCCAGGCCTCCGGGGTCAGCACGTCGCCGGCATCCTGGATCGACCTGACATAGTCGAGCAGCAGCCGCATCGCCCCGCCGGAGGTTGGCAGCGGCTGCATCAGCGCCGGCGCCGGGTCGCCGATCAGCGGTGACAGTGCCTTGAGCGAGAAGCTCATATTGACGAAGCGAAGACCGCCTGGCTGGATGACATTGAGGCCGACCTCCTCGCCGCTCATCATCAGCGCCTGGCCGTTGCCGACCGGCTCCTCGCGGCCGCGATGCTTCATCACGCTTGCGCCATCGAGGGCGACCAGGAGGACGAGATCGTCGCTGTCGATCAGCGACGTCGAATGATGGACGCGGAATTCCGAACACGTGCCCGTGGCGATGCCGAGGCCAGGCAACGCGCGCACCTGCATATCGACATGCGTCGGGCCGAGTGGATCGAGATCGACCTTGAGCACCGTGCGGCCATAGACCTCGCGCATGACCTCGACGCGATCCCGCTCCGGAAGCGCGTCCGTCATCAGTCGGAACGAGGCGGTTGGCCCCATCGTCGCCGTCACCGGCATCCCCCATGCCTCAGGTCAATCAGAAGCGGCGTGATATGCGCCGCGCCTCCGAAAACGTCAATACAGGGCCGTTTGGGCCGTTTTTAGGGCCGCTGCGTCCAAGCTGCCCGCTTTTGCCGGACCTAGTTTGCAGCGCGTTTCCGATCAGGAAGCGCATCGCAAACAGCCACAAGGGGGTTCGATGTATCATTTGCAATTGTTCAGGACACTGTCGGGGCTCGCCTCGGCAGGCTTCAATCCACGCGTCTATCTGTTGTCCATCGCTCTCGGCGGAACCGTCGCCGACCATCGCGATCCGAAGCGGCCGTGTGGGGAGCGTCGGCCATGAGCGTCCGGCATACAGTCCTGGCGGCACCGGTCCTGTGCCTCGGCCTATCGGGCTGCGTCGGCATCAACCCGGTTTCTGCGGTCGTCGGCATGGCCGGCATGGCGGCGGCCAACTCCGCCGGCATGGCGCAATCGAGCGTCATCAGCCCGCAGGAGCAGGCGAAGTACGCCTCGATGTCCTGTGCGGATCTGCGGCAATTGATGGCAGGTTACGAAGAGGCGAAGAATCATGGGCCGTCGGTCAAGAAATACGGCGGCATGGCGCCGGCCGGCAAGACGGCGATCGTCAACAATGTCATCGGCACGCGGCTTGTCTATCTCCGGCAGCTTGTTGCGAGCAAAGGATGTTGAGGGCCTCGTCACACCACGCCTGCCGGGCGGCACTTGTCGGGCTTGCCGGCTGGCTGGCCTTCAGCGCCGGCGGCGCTTACGGCCAGGGCAAGGGACCGACGACACGCTCGCGCCTCGGTGCGATGCCGGG
>NZ_RZRR01000774.1:0-2722 GCF_003998555.1 Mesorhizobium sp. M7A.F.Ca.CA.002.09.1.1
GGGCACCTGCGCCACAAGATCCCGCGCGGGCCGCGTGCGCTCGTCTTCGAATTTCAGATATTGGGCGGCGGACCAATCAGCCATTTGAGCTCCTCATGCCGGTTGAGATCGCCGCCCGGAACCCCCCCTACCGCGTCAGCCTCTTGTAGGTCATGCGGTGCGGGTTGACGGCATCCGGCCCGAGGCGGCGGATCTTGTCCTGCTCGTAATCCTCGAAATTGCCCTCGAACCATTCGACATGGCTGTCGCCCTCGAAGGCGAGGATGTGCGTCGCCAGGCGGTCGAGGAACATGCGATCGTGCGAGATGATGACCGCGCAGCCACCGAAATTTTCCAGCGCGTCTTCGAGTGCGGCCAGCGTTTCGGTATCGAGATCGTTGGTCGGTTCGTCGAGCAGCAGCACATTGCCGCCGGTCTTCAACATCTTGGCCAAATGCACGCGGTTGCGCTGGCCGCCGGAGAGGTTGCCGACCTTCTGCTGCTGGTCGCCGCCACGGAAGTTGAACGACGCGCAATAGGCGCGCGTGTTGGCCTCGAACTTGCCGAGCTTGACCACTTCTGCGCCGCCGGAAATCTCTTCCCACACCGTCTTCGACGGATCGAGAGCATCGCGGCTCTGGTCGACATAGCCGAGCTTCACCGTTTCGCCGACGCGCACAGAACCCGCATCCGGCTTTTCCTGGCCGGTGATCATGCGAAACAGTGTCGTCTTGCCGGCGCCGTTCGGGCCGATGACGCCGACGATGCCGCCGGGCGGCAGCTTGAATTCCAGGCCGTCGATGAGCAGCGTGTCACCAAAGCCCTTCGACAGGCCTTCCGCCTCGATCACGACATTGCCGAGCCGCTCGCCGTGCGGGATGACGATCTGCGTATCGCTCGGACGCCGCTTGTCGGCTGCATCCAAAAGGTCCTGGAACGCCTGGATACGCGCCTTGGACTTGGTCTGGCGGGCCTTCGGGCTCGACTGGATCCATTCGCGCTCGCGGCCGATGGCGCGCTGGCGGGCATCGTCCTCGCGGCCTTCCTGCTTGAGCCGCTTGGCCTTGGCTTCGAGGTATTTGGTGTAGTTGCCCTCATAGGGAATGCCGCGGCCGCGATCGAGTTCCAGGATCCAGCCGGTGACGTTGTCGAGGAAGTAGCGATCGTGGGTGATGATCATCACGGCGCCCGGATAGGCACGCAGATGCTTTTCCAGCCATGCCGTGGTTTCGGCGTCGAGATGGTTGGTCGGTTCGTCGAGCAGCAGAAGGTCGGGCTGGCGCAGCAAAAGCTGGCAAAGCGCGACGCGGCGGCGCTCGCCGCCCGAAAGCTTGGTGACTTCCGAATCCTTGGGCGGGCAGCCCAGCGCTTCCATCGCCATCTCGACCTGCTGTTCGAGGTCCCATAGGTTCAGCCGGTCCATCTCGTCCTGGAGCTTGGCCGACTCGTCGGCCGTCTCGTCGGAATAGTTCATCATCAATTCGTTGTAGCGCTCGATGATGGCGGTCTTGGCGGCGACGCCTTCCATGATGTTTTCGAACACGGTCTTGTCCGGATCGAGCGCCGGCTCCTGCGCCAGGTAGCCGACAGTGGCGCCTTCGGCGAGCCACGCTTCGCCGTTCCACTCCTTGTCGAGCCCAGCCATGATCTTGAGGATCGTCGACTTGCCCGAACCGTTGGGGCCGAGGATGCCGATCTTGGCGTCCGGATAGAAGGAGAGATGGACATTCTCGAGCACCTTCTTGGTGCCATAGGCCTTGTTGAGGCCGGCCATGTGATAGATGAACTGGCGTGCCACGCGCGCTTTCCCTGAAAAACCGACTGGATTTGTCGAATTGAATGGAGGTTGGCCGCTATGTAGGCGATGCGGCGGCGAACGGCAATCGCTTTTGCCAGATCAGGCCAATCACACGGACAAGCTTGGACCGCTGCTCGTGCAGTCTGGGCGCCGTTCAGCCGCCCTTACTGGAACCCGATAGCGTCGACGGTGCCGGTCGGGCAGCCTGCCTTGTTGGTCGGCACCGAAGCCAGCAGCAGGTCCTTGAGCGCGCTGTTTGGGCCGATCGGGCCGGCGAGGCCGAGCGTCAGTTCGCCGATCAGCCGCCTGCCGCTCGACGGATCGATGACGCAGGAAACGCGCACGCGGTCCCCTGCTCCCGCCCCGAAGGCAGTGTCGAAAGCGCCGCGGATCTGGTCGGCCGTTAGCTTGCCGCCGATGTTTTTGGCAAAGAGATCGCGCACCGGCGAACTGTTCACCGCGCGCATCAAATTCAGCGCATCGGAGAAATAGTCCTGCTGGCTCTTGCCGTAGCAGGTGCCGTGCTTGATCCATTCATGCCGTTCGAGATGGGAGGCCGTTCCAGGCATCACCTGATCGAGTTCCGTGCGGGTGTTGGCGTCAAGATTGACCGGCGGCAGGTCTTTCCAGTGGGCCGGATTGTCGTTGGCCTTGTCGCTCGCCGTCGCCTGGCAATAGAAATTGCCATTCGGCTGCGGCCACAGGCCGTGCAAGGTGAAATGCGTGGCGTCGAAATCGCCGGCACTTTGTGCCCTGCATTCGGTCTTGTTCGACTTTGTCTCGCAAAACGCCGGCTGCCAGCTCAGCGCGAAGACGTATTCGGGCTTCCCCGATGCCGCCGGCTTGCCTTGCCCGTCAGGCGCGGCCGGCACGGTCGCCGCGCTGCTGCCGGAAACATGGCCGCAGCTGACCTTCACCCAGCGGCGCTCCGGATCGGCGCCCGGC
>NZ_RZRR01000775.1:0-2706 GCF_003998555.1 Mesorhizobium sp. M7A.F.Ca.CA.002.09.1.1
GATCTGCCAGCTCATCGCCAGCGAGCGCAGCTGCGCATAGGCGCGGCCGTCATCGGCGCCTTTCGCCAGTGCCGTCACCGCGCGAACGATGGTCTGGCGTTCGGCAACGCGCTGGCGAAGCGAGGCGATCTCGCTGGCCAGGTGTTTTCGCGCCTCGAAACTCTGGCGCGCGATCAGCAGCGCGCTGTAGACGCCGGCATTGCCGACCGGCTTCAGCAGCTGCGCATCGGCCTTATGCGACAGCGCCCATTCGATGCGGCCCGGCGCCTCGGAACCGATCAGCGCCACCAGCGGCATCGGTGCCTCGCCCGGCTTCCACGGAAACTGCTCGTCAAAGCCGAGATCGGCGTCGAAGAAGACGAAATCGGCGGCCAGCGTCTCGGGCGGCAGTTCCGGCCAGCAATCCAGCGTGATCAGCCCGATGGCCGACAATTGCCTGGTGATCGCCTGCACCGTCGGATGTGGGCGATGCAGGATAAACGCCCTGGCGCCGCCGAGATTGGGGATGCGTGGGGCTCTGGTCACGACACCACCCTCAGGCGCGGGCGGCCGAATGTTTTTGCCGGGTCGTAGCGCGACAGATACGGATCCGGCGCGACTTCGTCTTCGCGGCTGACGACCTCGAAGAAGCCGTCCGCGATGCGCCCGATGATCACCGGCAGTGTCGCGTGCTGCGAGTGGGCGTCGATGGCGATCGGACCGAGCCGGGTGGAGAAGCGGCGTTCGGCGAAGGCTTTGGAGAATTCCGCCGGACCGGCGTCGGGATTGCTGGAGAGCACGTCGGCCATCACCTGCACCGAGGCATAGGCGGAGGCCTCGAAGGATGAGGCAAAGGCAGCCGGGCGCGGCGCGAAATACGGCCCGACCGACAGATGTCCCTTGCCGGATTCACCGATCGCCGGCAGCTCACCTTCGGTCAGGTTGCAGGAGATGACGGGGCAAGTCCCGGGACTGAAGGCGGCATCCTCGTGACCCAGGTCGCGATAGGCCGCGAGGAAGGCGTAGGACGAGGTGCCGATCAAATTGTTGAGGATGAAGTTCGGCCGCGTGGCGCGGATCTCCGCGATCAGCCGCGACACGTCGGTCTCGCCGATGCGCAGATAGCGTTCGCCCAGCACCTTGCCGCCGGCATCCGCGATCAGGTCGCGCGCGACGCGATTCATCTCCCAGCCCCAGATGTAGTTCGAGCCGAGCAGGAAGCCGTTGGCGCCGAAACGCGGCACGACATGCGCCATCAGCGGCACCAGATGCTGGTTGGGGCAGGCGTGCATGTAGACGACATGCTCATTGGCTTCGAAGCCCTCATAGGGGCAGGCGTACCAGAGCATGCCGCCGGCTTTCTCCAAGACCGGAATGGTTTCCTTGCGGCTCCAGGAGGTGACGCAGCCGATGACATGGCGTGCGCTGCTGGTCTTGAAGATATCTTCGCAAAGCGTTGCGTAGCGGTCCGCATTGCTTTGCGGATCGCGCTCCACCGGCACCAGTTCGATGCCTGAGCTGCGATCGGCGTTGATGTCGGCTATGGCGCGCATGGCGCCGATGCGGCACGCATCGGAGACGAGCTGATAGCTCCCCGAGCGGGAATACAGGATGCCGATCTCGATGCGCCGTTTCAAACAGGACCCCAGAAATGACAATGCCTCGCAGCCTGCGCCGGAAGGGCGAGGCATACGAGGCATTTTTGCCGCCCGGCAATCAGAGCCGGTATTTTGCGCTAGCGTATTCGGTCCGGCGGGTCAGTCAAGCCCTCAATGACATTTGCATGACCTGCCATCGCCGTTTCGCTGCCGCCGGCTATTTGGCCGCCGGCCTCTGGCCGAGTTGGCGGGCATAGGTCACACAGGCGTCCACCGTGCTGACACAAAGCGCGTCGCGCCTGTTCGGCAAATTGTTGTCGCCGGCATAGGCAACTTCGGCGACGCGGCCATCGACCATGCGAATTTGCGTATCGCAATAGCCGCCGGGAGCGACATTGACGGAGCCGCCGACCGCCGGGATCGCGCCGACCGCCAACGTCGGAACCACAATGCTGAGATTGCCGCGCTGGACGATGCGCTTGTAGGTCCAGATCTGGCCCGATTGGCCGGCGTCGGCGGTGGCGGTCGGAAACCCGGCGCACATTCGAACATCGGCTTCGCTGAGGCCGACCATCTCCTTGCGGGCAGCCGCCGCCGTTGGATCAACCTTGGCGATACGCGACGTGTCGTCGGGAACGACGCAGGAAGACTGGATGGCGACACAGAGAGCAGCGAGGCCAAGCTTTCGAATGCAGGAAAATATCATGCCGACTGTCAGATTTGCCCGATTGTCAGATTTTGCGTGGCGCCCGCCGCTCCTTTCTACCTAGGCAGACAGGCGAGCGGATCAACCCGTTCAGCTTCACGAAAAAGTGGCTGTGGCTGCATCATGGCCGGTCGGGAAGCCAACGCCCTGGCGGAAGCGGGCTCGCGCCGGAACGGCGCGCCAAGGTCCGCATCCATGGTCACCCATCAATGACCCTGCAACTGTTTCCGCCGCCAGGACGCGGGCGCTTCGCCGACCCGCGCGCGAAAGAATCGTGAAAAATACGCCGGGTCGTCGAAGCCGATCTCGTAGGCGATGTCCTCGACCGAGCGTACGGTGAACAACAGCAGCCGCTTGGCCTCCAGCAGCCGTCGCTCACCGACGACGCGTTTGACGCCGCTGCCCAGCACCTGTCTCTTATAC
>NZ_RZRR01000776.1:0-2696 GCF_003998555.1 Mesorhizobium sp. M7A.F.Ca.CA.002.09.1.1
AAGTTGGGCTCACAGCATTCTCCGTCGCCCCGCCGCGGTCTCATACGATCGCTTGCCATGTGCGCGGGCCAGATGCTTTGATGACGCCTGCCGCGTCATTGCGGCATTGGACAAATTGTCCAATGCCTTCATCGCCGCGGTACGGTTAGCACTGGGGGGAACAACCGACAGGTCATACATTGAGCCGTCTTCGTACCCTTTTCCTGCTGCCCCTGCTGGCATCGCTCGGCTCCTGCAGCATGGTCGTCCTGAACCCTGCCGGCGACGTCGCCGAGCAGCAGCGCGACCTGCTGATGGTGTCCACGGCACTGATGCTGATCGTCATCATACCGGTGATGGCTCTCACCATATTCTTTGCCTGGCGATACCGCCAGTCCAACCGCGAGGCGCGCTACGAGCCGGATTGGGACCACTCGACCCATCTCGAACTCGTCATTTGGGCTGTGCCGCTTCTGATCATCATCTGCCTGGGCGCGGTGACCTGGATGGGCACCCATCTGCTCGACCCCTATCGTCCGATCGGACGTGTAGCGGCCGGCAAGCCGCTGCCGCCGGACGTGCGCCCGCTTGAGGTCGAAGTCGTCGCGCTCGACTGGAAATGGCTGTTCATCTATCCGGAATACGGCGTCGCCGTGGTCAACGAACTGGCTGCGCCGGTCGACCGGCCGATCAGCTTTCGCATTACCTCCGCATCGGTGATGAACTCCTTCTACATTCCAGCACTGGCCGGCCAGATCTATGCGATGCCGGGTATGGAAACCAGGCTGCACGCTGTCATCAACAAGTCCGGCGACTATGAAGGGTTCTCTGCCAATTACAGCGGCGCCGGCTTCTCGGGAATGCGCTTCGCGTTCCACGGCCTCGAGGATGCCGGTTTCCAGGCATGGATCGCGAAGGCAAAGGACAGCGGCGGCAAGCTCGACCGAAACGGCTATCTTGAGCTCGAACAGCCCAGTGAGAACCAACCCGTGCGCCACTATGCGGCGGTGGATAGCGATCTCTACAAGGCGATCCTCAACATGTGCGTCGAGCCCGGCAAGATGTGCATGAGCGAGATGTCGCAGATCGATGCCAAGGGCGGTCTGGGAATGGCCGGCATCCGCAACACCCTTCCGCTGCTGTATGACAAGTTCGCCCGGCGCGGCACGATATTCGGCCCCGCCCCATCCTATGTCGCCAGCATATGCACGACCGAAGAAGCACTGGCCGCTTCGAAGGCTGATCAATCCGCCACGCCGATGACCTCGACGCCGATAGTCGGCGCTGGTCTGCAACGGCCACTGCCCCTGTCGATCCGACTGCCGTCACCTTCCGCAACCGGCACGCTTCGGTCGCCCTTCAACTCCTGAGGCGCCACGCAAGACATGTTCGACAATCCTGCTCTTCTCAAGGCGATCTTCGGCCGGCTTACGTTCGAGTCGCTGCCGCTGCACGAGCCCATCGTG
The DNA here is from genome assembly GCF_003998555.1 of Mesorhizobium sp. M7A.F.Ca.CA.002.09.1.1. Taxonomy (NCBI): domain Bacteria; kingdom Pseudomonadati; phylum Pseudomonadota; class Alphaproteobacteria; order Hyphomicrobiales; family Phyllobacteriaceae; genus Mesorhizobium; species Mesorhizobium sp. M7A.F.Ca.CA.002.09.1.1. The sequence goes on from NZ_RZRR01000776.1 coordinate 1,446, forward strand.
GTCGCGACCTTCATTGTCGTCGCGCTGGGCGGCATCGCCCTCGTCGGCGCGCTGACCTATTTCAAGCTCTGGGGCTATCTGTGGCGCGAATGGTTCACCAGCGTCGACCACAAGCGCATCGGTGTGATGTACATGGTGCTCGGCATCGTCATGCTGCTGCGCGGCTTCAGCGACGCCATCATGATGCGACTCCAGCAGGCGATGGCCTTCGGCGGTTCGGAAGGCTATCTCAATTCGCATCATTATGACCAGATCTTCACCGCGCACGGCGTCATCATGATCTTCTTCGTGGCGATGCCGCTGGTGACGGGCCTGATGAATTTCGTCGTCCCGCTGCAGATCGGCGCGCGCGACGTGTCGTTTCCGTTCCTCAACAATTTCAGCTTCTGGATGACGGTCGGCGGCGCGGTCATCGTCATGATGTCGCTGTTCGTCGGCGAATTCGCGCGCACCGGCTGGCTCGCCTACCCGCCGCTGTCGGGTATCGGCTACAGTCCCGATGTCGGTGTCGATTATTATATCTGGGCGCTGCAAGTGGCGGGCGTCGGCACGCTGCTGTCGGGCGTGAACCTGGTCTGCACCATCGTCAAGATGCGCGCGCCTGGCATGACCATGATGAGAATGCCGATCTTCACCTGGACCGCGCTCTGCACAAATGTGCTCATCGTCGCCGCCTTCCCGGTGCTGACGGCGGTGCTGGCCCTGCTGGCTCTCGACCGCTATGTCGGCACCAACTTCTTCACGAACGACTTCGGCGGCAATCCGATGATGTACGTGAACCTGATCTGGATCTGGGGCCACCCCGAGGTCTACATCCTGATCCTGCCGGCCTTCGGCATATTTTCCGAAGTGACCTCGGCCTTCTGCGGCAAGCGGCTCTTTGGCTACACCTCGATGGTCTACGCAACCATCGTCATCACCATCCTGTCCTATCTCGTCTGGCTGCATCACTTTTTCACCATGGGGTCGGGAGCGAGCGTCAACTCGTTCTTCGGCATCACCACGATGATCATTTCGATCCCGACAGGCGCCAAGATATTCAACTGGCTGTTCACCATGTACCGCGGCCGCATCCGCTTCGAACTGCCGATGATGTGGACAGTCGCCTTCATGCTGACCTTCACCGTCGGCGGCATGACCGGCGTGCTGCTCGCCGTTCCGCCGGCCGACTTCGTGCTCCACAACAGCCTGTTCCTGGTCGCGCATTTCCACAACGTCATCATCGGCGGCGTGCTGTTCGGCCTGTTTGCC
>NZ_RZRR01000777.1:0-2688 GCF_003998555.1 Mesorhizobium sp. M7A.F.Ca.CA.002.09.1.1
CTTCTGGTTGCCGGCGCGCGCGAGATGTGGGCGGAATGGTTCGCTGCCGCCAGGCTGGCCGGCCATCCCAGGCGATCGCACCGCTTCGACAGCTTCGTTGCCGCCATGGAAGCGGCCAAGGCCGGCGCCGGCGTGCTTTTGGGCTCGCGGCCGCTGGTCGATGCGGCGCTCGACAGCAAGACGCTGGTCAGGCTTTCCGACTTCGAACTCTCCAGCACATCGGGCCATTTTCTGACCAAGGCGTCGACAGCGCGCCTAACCGGCGCCGAGCAGGATTTCCGCCAGTGGTTGCTGTCGCGCCTCTCCGCGCCGGCATGATTGGTTACGAGATTTGCCCGATCCGCTTCCAGTAGATCAGCGTGCCGGTCAGCCCGCCATGCGGCTTCAGGGCATAGTCCGGTATCTCACCGGCCAGCGTGAAGCCCAACCGCTCATAGAGGCCTGAGGCGCCCTCCTCGGTTGCCGTGTCCAGAACCAGCAGCGTGCGGCCCTTCTCCACCGCAAGGCTCTCGGCGGCCCGCATCAGGCGCGTTCCCACGCCCCTGCCCCGGTAGTCTGTGCGTGTCATCAGCTTGGCGATCTCGGCCCGGTGCGGCTGGTTGGGCGGACAGTCGGGCAGCAAGGTCACGGTGCCGACCAGGTTTTTGCCGTCCCAGGCGCCAAGCATCGCTCTTTCGCCCCTTGCCGCCGCGGCCAGCGATTTCTCCCAGAAACCCCTCGCCGCCTGCGGCGCCAACGGATGCATGAAGCTGACCGAACCGCCTGCCGCCACCGTTGCGACCAGCAATTCGGCCAGCCCGTCCTGCGTCTCGGCAGCCGGGGTCAGGGTTGCGATCTCGATCGAGTTCATGTGCGGGATATCCTGTGATTGCGATAGAAGCGGGCGCATTGCCGTCACTCCAGATGGCGCGCGCGGCGACGCTTTCGCGCCGCCTTGATGGCGCTGATGCGGTCGGCATCTTCGTGCCCGAGGTGCCGCCCGCGCTCGAGAATCTCGAGCGTGTACTCCTCGTAGGTCAGGCCAAGCCGCTCGGCTCTGTCCATGCGCAACAGCATGACCTCGTGGCTCGGCGCCTTCCACGCCTTGGCGTGCGCTGCCTGCCAGGCCAGGAAGATATAGGGATCGCCCGTGCCCCATGGCGGGCCCTTGTACTCATCGAGAGGCGGCCCCCCATTGTGGGAGCGCTTTGGTCTCTTTGCCATTGTGTCAGCCTCTGACCAGGGCGACCAGATAGTCGGCGCCGGGCTCCAGGGCATGGAAGGTGCAGTCCGACGGCGCCCCAAGCGCCAGGCAGTCGCCGGGCTCGAGCTTGTGCGCCATATCGCCTTCGATGAATTCGAGCCGCCCGGAAATCAGCCATATCTGCTGCTTGATGAAGGCGTATGAAGCAGCCGGAAAACTGACCCTGGCGCCCGCCGGCAGATGCACCTTGATCAGTTCCAGCGGCATATCGCCAGCCGGCGAAAGATGCCGCCTGACATAGCCGGTATCGGGATCGCGCCATACCGGCTGGTCGGCCTCGCGCAGCAGCCCGCCGCCCTGCAGCTCGGCGCGCGCGATCAAGGTCGACAGCGTCATGCCGAAGGCCGACGCGATGCGCACCAGAAGCGCCGCCGTCGGGCTGGTCTTGCCTCGCTCGATCGTGCTGAGCATCGCCTTCGAGACGCCGGAATGCTCCGCCAGTTCGGCCAGGGACCAGTCACGCATGACCCTTTCGGCGTGTATCCTGCGGCCTATCGTCGAGGAAATTTCGTTCGCTATATCATCCATATGTCTATTATAGTGAAATATTGACGCCGGAGAAGAGCCGCCTTGCGACAATTTTCACAGGCCCCTTAATGCTCTCTACACCATCCGACCTCATCGGGCCTTAACCCCATTCGGGTAGGATCGACTCTCCAGGGAAATGGGGATTGGCCTGTCCATGTATGTCGAACGCGAAGCCTCCGTGGGGGAACCGACCTCGCAGGAGCGCCGCCAGACCGAGCAGAACGACAAGCGCATCCTCGGCAATGTCGTGCAATGCGACGGCGCTCGCGCCACCATCAGCGCCTATGCGGACGATGCCGACGGCGCGGTGACCGGCCTGTGGACAGTCGGCAAGATGATTTCCATCAATCTCGGATCGACGCGAACCGTCGGCCTTGTCTACGCGATCGGCAAGTCGGACCGCGCCTGGAGCAATGAGGGCCAGAACGCCATCGAGGTCAGCATCGAGTTGATCGGCGAAGTCCGTGACGGTGCGGAGCCCGGCGCCAGACCGGTCTTCGACCGCGGCATCACCACCTATCCGCATATCGGCGCCGTTGCGCATCGCATCCGCACCCGCGACCTGCAGGCGGTCTATGACCTTGCCGGGCGTCATTCGATCACGATCGGCACGCTCGCGCAGGACGAGACGATCGCCGCCAACATCGCTATCGACGATACGCTGGCGCGTCACTTCGCCATTGTCGGCACGACCGGCGTCGGCAAATCCACCGCCGTTTCGCTGCTGCTGCGCAAGTCGATCGCGGCACGGCCGGATCTGCGCATCCTGATCCTCGACCCGCACAACGAGTTCGCGGCATCGCTGCCCGAATACTGCGTCAGGGTCGATTCCAAAACCTTGGATCTTCCGTTCTGGATGTTCACGCTGGAGGAATTCGCCGAGGTGCTGTTCCGGGGCCGCGAGACCGAGCCGGAAG
>NZ_RZRR01000778.1:0-2688 GCF_003998555.1 Mesorhizobium sp. M7A.F.Ca.CA.002.09.1.1
AGGCGGTGCATATCGGCGCCTCGCCCGTCGGCGAAAGCTATCTGCGCGGCGACAAGATCATCGCGGCGGCCCTGGCAACGGGTGCGCAAGCCATTCATCCCGGCTACGGCTTCCTGTCGGAAAATCCCGATTTCGTCGACCAGGTGACAGCGGCGGGGCTTATTTTCATCGGCCCATCCGCGGCCTCTATCCGTGCCATGGGGCTGAAGGACGCCGCCAAGCGGCTGATGGAAAAGGCCGGCGTGCCGGTCGTGCCGGGCTATCATGGCGAGGCGCAGGAGATCGTGCTGCTTGCCTCCAAGGCGCGCGAGATCGGCTATCCAGTGCTGATCAAGGCGCGCGCCGGCGGCGGCGGCAAGGGCATGCGCCGGGTCGAGCATCCCGATGAGTTTTCCGAGGCGTTGTCCAGCGCACGGCGCGAGGCGAAAGCCGCGTTCGGCGACGACCGTGTGCTGGTCGAAAAATATGTCGACAAGCCGCGCCATGTCGAAGTGCAGGTCTTCGGCGACAATTTGGGCAATGTCGTGCATCTCTACGAGCGCGATTGCTCGGCGCAGCGCCGCCACCAGAAGGTGATCGAGGAATCGCCGGCGCCCGGCATGACGCCCGCTTTGCGCAAGGCGATGACGGAGGCGGCAGTGAAGGCCGCCAAGGCGATCAATTATTCAGGCGCCGGCACCATCGAGTTCATCGTCGATGCCTCGCAGGGCCTGAAGGCCGACCGCTTCTGGTTCATGGAGATGAACACCCGTCTGCAGGTCGAGCACCCGGTCACCGAAATGGTCACCGGCACCGACCTGGTCGAGTGGCAGTTGCGGGTCGCGTCAGGCGAAAAGCTGCCCAAGACGCAAAGCGAGATCGCGCTCGTCGGCCATGCCTTCGAGGCGCGCATCTATGCCGAGGACGCGGCAAAAGGGTTCCTGCCGGCGACCGGTACGCTGCATCATCTGAAATTTCCGGATGCGGCCCCGCAAGGCGCCACGATTCGCATCGAGACTGGCGTGCGAGCGGGTGACGCCATCTCGCCCTATTACGACCCGATGATTGCCAAGCTGGTCGTCCACGCAACGGACAGGCAGGCGGCTCTGGAGGCGCTTGGCGCGGCGCTATCCCGGACCGAGATCGCCGGCTCGACCGTCAACACCGCCTTTCTTGCCGCTCTCGCCGCCGATCCGGATTTCGCCGCAGGCGATGTTGACACCAGCCTGATCGCCAGGCACCAGACGGCGCTGACCGAGGTCGCGCCGCCGACCGGCGAAACCATCGCTGCCGCGGCCGTTGCGGCCTCCGGCGCCGGAGCATCGCCGTCACCCAACGATCCGTGGTCGTCGCTTGCCGGTTATGCGCATTTCCACAGCGTGGCGCGACGCACACGTTTGAAGTTTGGCGAAGACGAAATCGTGGCGAAAGTTTCGGTGCGGCATGACGGGCGGTTCCAGGTGACGCTGGACAAGCCCTATGACGACACCAATTCGCATGATTTTCGCTCAACACCACGCCTCGCCCGCTGGCCAGGCCACATCACCCTGTTCGAAGGCGCCGTCGGCTACACCTTTACGGTGCCGGACCCGCTCGCACGAGCCGACGAGGCAGCGGCGGGTTCAGGCAGCCTGCGCGCGCCGATGCCGGGACTGGTCAAGCTGGTGCGCGTGGGAAAGGGCGATGCCGTGATCAAGGGTCAACCGCTGCTGATCCTGGAGGCGATGAAGATGGAACACACCATCGCCGCGCCGCATGACGGCGTGATCGCCGAGATCGCCACCGAGGGCGTGCAGGTGACCGACGGGACGGTGCTGGTACGGTTCGTCGAGGAACAAGCCGCTTCGGCCGCTGTAGCCAGCTGACGGTTCGAAAGGCAGACTACAGGGCAAACAAGAAAATGGCCGGGGACGACCCCGGCCATTTCCCTATGCTATTCAGTCGCCGGGCCGGCGATTACTGCGCGATCGGCGCATATTTTCCGTCATGCCACTGGTTGATGTCGTAGCTGGCATTCTTGAGATCGCCCTTCTCGTCGAAGGTGACATTACCGACGACGGTGCTGATCGGCGTGCCGTTCTTCAGCGCCTCGGCAACCTTGGCCGGATCGTCGCTGCCGGCACGCTTGATGCCTTCGGCGAATGCCTGGATGGTGGCGTATGAGAACAGCGTGAAGCCCTCCGGCACGAAACCGCCGGCCTTGATCTTCTCGACGGCTGCCTTGGCTTCCGGCTTTGCCTGCGGATCCGACGGGAAGACGAACATGGTGCCCTCGCCGGCCGGGCCAGCGACCTGCCAGAATTCCGGCGAGGCGATGGAGTCCGGCATGATCAGCTGGAACTTCAGGTTCTGTTCCGCCGACTGACGCAGGATCAGGCCAGCTTCAGGATGGTAGCCGCCGAAATAGACGACGTCGGCTTTCAAGTCCTTGAGCTTGGTAACGAGAGCCGAATAGTCCTTCTCGCCAGCGTTGATGCCGTCATAGTAGACCTCCTTGAGGCCGCCGGCATTCATCGTTGCCCTGACGGCGTCAGCCACGCCCTGTCCGTAGGCGCTCTTGTCGTGCAGGACGACGACATTCTTGCCGGCGAACTTCTTGGCGATCCATGGGCCGATGAAGGCGCCCTGCGCATCGTCACGCGTATAAAGGCGCATGATCGTCGGCCAGCCGGCCTTGGCGGCCGCGTCGGTCAGCACCGGGTTGGAAGA
>NZ_RZRR01000779.1:0-2685 GCF_003998555.1 Mesorhizobium sp. M7A.F.Ca.CA.002.09.1.1
CGGCGAACCGCGAGCTCAACACCAACAAGGCGCGCTAGCTTCAAACGCTCCAATAGCTGTGGAAAGCACCGGGCCGCGCCTCGTCGAGCGTTGCCCGGCTTGTCTTTGCGGCTTGCGGCTGGCAATTTCCCGGACCGACTCCGTCAAAAGGCGTCTTCCCCGCCGGGACCCATCGGTTCTGGCCGGTTGCACGCTGTCCTGGATTGCCAAATGCCCTTCTCCATCGCCACCTGGAACATCAACTCCGTTCGCCTTCGCATGCCGATCGTCGAGCGCCTGCTCGTCGAGCATGCGCCCGACGTGCTGTGCCTGCAGGAAACCAAGGTTCCCGACGAACTGTTCCCCGAGAAGGCTTTCCGCAAGCTCGGCTACGAGCACATCGCCTTCCATGGCCAGAAGGGCTACCACGGCGTAGCAACCGTGGCGCGGCGGCCGATCGAATTGGTCGAAAAGCGACGCTTTTGCGAAATCGAGGACAGCCGGCACCTCTCGGTGACGGTGCGGGCCGGCGGCAAGGCGATCCTGCTGCATAATTTCTACGTCCCGGCGGGCGGCGACGAACCGGATCCCGTCATCAACAGGAAGTTCAAGCACAAGCTCGATTTCGTTGCCGAGATGAATGCCATCCGGGCAGAACATGACGAGGTGTCCGGCTCGGTGCTGGTCGGCGACCTCAACATCGCCCCGCTCGAACATGACGTCTGGTCGCACAAGCAATTGCTCAACGTGGTCAGCCACACGCCGGTCGAGACGGAAAATTTCGAGGCGATGCGTCGCGCCGGCAACTGGGCCGACCTGATGCGGCTCAACGTGCCGGATGAGCAGAAGCTCTACACCTGGTGGAGCTATCGCGCGCAGGATTGGGAGCTGTCCAATCGCGGCCGCCGCCTCGACCACGTCTGGTCGTCGCCGAACCTTGTGCCCAGCTTTTCCGGCTACGAGATCCTGCGTCTGGCGCGCGGCTGGGAGCGCCCGTCGGACCATGTGCCTGTCATCGCGCGGTTCGATCTGGACTAGTCTGGTCGAAAATGCCCGCGTGCGGCAGTCAGTCTGTAGAGTTGGGACCGGCTGGATCCACCCACGGGCGGCCCAATCGTGTCACCATCGCCGCGTACCCAACGGCACCTGCCGCCCAGAGGAAGATGCCAAGCTCTTTGACGACGTCCTCGGCGATGGCGGCCGCAGAACCGGGGGTAGGAAACAGCTCTCCGAGCTGGTCGATCGATGCTGACATCGCCAGCAGGAAGCCTGCGGCCACAAAGATGATCGTGCCGTCGAATGGTTTCCGTCGCAGCCGGAAGAACCAGAACAACCCGGCGGCGGCGTAGGCAATCATCGGAACGATCTCCGGTATCCCAACAATGGGCAGCACGTCCTCATGGATCAACAACAGGTCATCGAGGCCCAAGAGGAGGGTAAGGCCGCCGAGAAACGTGCAATCCCATCGGCGCGTGAGCAGGCCAGCAAACAGGGTTGCGGCGCCGGAGCCGATCCATAGCGAAGCACCCAGGGACGAAATCCACCCCGTATAGAAACCGACTCCGGCGGCTGCGGATGGATCTCGATAAAAGATCCACGCGTCCAGACCACGAATTTGCGCGACGGACAGCGCGGCCAAGAGCATCGCAACGTTAATCGCCGCCGCCGCCACCACGACCAAGCGCCAGGCTATTGTCCATTCGCCGCCATGCTTTGTGTTCGGCGCGCTGTTCTCTGGCATTAGCTATTCTCATTGAGGACTGAGAGGAACTCCATTGGAATCAAAGATCAAGAAGTGCTGACCTATGCCTAATCCATTACGATGGCTGCCAGTTCTGCCGCGCCGAGAACTCCGCCTGCATTGTGCCGGTGGTCAGCATCGAACGGTTGCAGCGCTTCGCTCCACCGAACCCATTGTACCATGGCGCCGATGTTCAGGGGAGGCCGGCCTGCAAATGCCCGACCTGAATCCCAGCACGCTTCGAAGCGCGTCCAAATAAATTCGAACTCAAACGGCGCGCTTCACGTCTTCACGCATGTCGTTGCCCCAGGGCTGCTGCGCTGACAGGCCTGCGAGATCCGGTAGATGGGGATGGTCGCGGCGGCGTGTCGCCAGCATCCGTTGCGCCGCTTCGATGATTGTCGGCGCCGGGACATCGGCGACCAGGCCGGTCGGGCTGGCATGGCGGGTCGCGATCACGTCCACGCAGTTCGAAAGCGGCCTCCAACGGGCCATGTTGGCGCCGCCATTGAGGATAACCATCGGCGTCATCACCGTTGCCATGAGATGTGCGGTACCGCCTTCGGCGCCGATGTAAAGATCGGCAAACTCGCCGAGCGCCAGCAAGATGTCACCGATATCGACACCTCCGATCGCGGCGGAATCGACAAGCCGCAGCTTCGGCACGCGCTGAGCCAGCTCAGCCATATCGGGACCGTCGCCGGGGGTTTTCACATAGAGAAGGTTCACCCCGTCGGCGATCAGGCTGTCGGCGATTGCGGCAACCTGATCCGCCGACATGCGCTTGCTGGCGCTGCCATGCGCCGCGATAATGATCAAGGGAGCATGCTTGCCGTCCGCAAGGCTCCTGGCCGCCGCTCGTGCGGCCGGGCTAGGCTCCAGCCGATGATCGACAGGCAGCCGCTTGCCGGCAAGGCGTTCGATGAGGCGATGGTAGCGCCAGGCCTTGTGCCCGGGTCGTGCTT
>NZ_RZRR01000780.1:0-2678 GCF_003998555.1 Mesorhizobium sp. M7A.F.Ca.CA.002.09.1.1
ACCAGCGTCGGCACCTTCTGCTGCCTCGTCGGCACCGTCCCCCGCCTCGCCGGAATCGGCTGCATCGCGCCTGTGCTCGCCCCGCTCGCGGGTCTTGCCGCCGCGCCTGCGGCCGCGCCGTCCGCGATCGCGGCTCTGGCGATCGTCGCCGTCGCCGTCCTCGTTCTCCTCGTCCTCAGCCTCCTGCGCTTCCGCGCGCAGCAGTGCCTGACGATCGGCGACCGGAATCTGGTAGTAATCGGGGTGGATTTCACTGAAGGCGAGAAAACCGTGACGGTTGCCGCCATATTCGACAAAGGCTGCCTGAAGGGAGGGCTCTACGCGCGTTACGCGGGCTAGGTAGATGTTTCCTTTGAGCTGCTTCTTGTCCTGGGATTCAAAGTCGAATTCTTCAATACGGTTACCGCGTATGACGACAACGCGTGTTTCCTCCGGGTGGGAGGCGTCTATCAGCATTTTGTTGGGCATTATTTCGTTTCCCCCCGGCAGCCGTCAGCCGCAGCTTGCGAGGCAAAGCCTGCTGCTGCGTGTCTGGAATGTGGGTGCCGGATATTTGAACGTCCGTCGGCCGCCGCTTGAGCGCCATGGCGGTGCCGCCCGCAGCCATAATGGCGCGGTTTGATGCGGACCTTTCCATGATTGCGCTTGAAGCCATCGTCACCAACAGAACCTTTTGAACCAAAGCCCGGACGAACCGGACCAGCTTGTTTGCTCATACAGAGCCGGCACGGGAACAAACCCGGCCGTTTTCCTCACGCAGGCGATTCCCCCGCCACGGGAGCACGCCTGCGAAATTCGTCGCGATCACCTGAACCCTTTTCGCCTGAAGCGAAAGGAGCCGCCTTTACGTCTGACCCTGTAGCAAGAAGCTGCGGAGGAGGGCGGTTCCAGGATTGCAGTGATCCACCATCGCTTTTATGATTTGGCGGGGTGGATGGCAACCCCGATTTCCGATGCCGGCAAAAAGCCGTTCCGTAGCGTAAAGCCAGGCTTGCGGCCCTGCATGAAAAGGCTTGGTTAACCTTCTCTGGATACCAATCGTTAATCGAGTTCGCGGCCTAACCGGCATTTCGACGAAACGACCGGGCGCCGGGCGCCAAACCGGGAGCGACTGCAAGAGAGATGGGATTGGCGGACTTCACAGACAAGGGATGTCGTGTCGGCGGCCGGATCCTGGCCGCTTTCTGCCTCTTGCTGCTGCTGGCGGCCTCATCCGTCTTGTCCTCAAATGCCAGTGCCGCCGACGCTCCGCTCGTGGCAAAAGGCTACAAGATGGCCGGCGATGCCACCAAGATGCGCATCGTCATGGATTTCGACCGCGAACCCGATATCAAATGGTTCCTGCTGCGTGGTCCCAACCGTCTTGTCATCGATCTCGCGAATACGAGATTCGCCGTGGATGCCAAGGATTTGAAGGCGCGGGGCCTGGTCAAGGGCGTGCGCCTGGGCGAACTCGGCGAGGGCGTTTCGCGTCTGATCCTCACCGGCAAGGGACCCTTTGCCGTCGACAAGCTCGACGTGCTCAAGAACGAGGACGGAACCGGCTACCGCATTGCCATCGACATGTCGGCGGCATCCGAACGCGAGTTCGATGCCGCACTTGCCAATCAGGCGCTGACCACCGGATCGACCGTTTCGACCGACAAGGGAGGGCGGGTCGGCACCGGGCCGGTCTCCAATCCGGGCCATCGGTTCACCGTCGTCATCGACCCCGGCCATGGCGGCATCGACGGCGGTGCCGAGGGCCTGAACGGCACCATCGAAAAAAACGTCACGCTGGCCTTCGCCACGGAGCTGCGCGACAAACTCGCGGCCGTCGGCAATTATGATGTGTTCATGACGCGCGACACAGACGAATTCCTGCGTCTGGACGACCGCGTGCGCATTGCCCGTCAGCATGAGGCCGACCTGCTTATTTCGATCCATGCCGACACGATCAGCGTCAAGGGCATTCGCGGCGCCACCGTCTATACCGTCTCCGACAAGGCTTCGGACCCCGAGGCGCAGGCGCTTGCCGACCGTGAGAACCTCTCCGACCAGTTCGCCGGCATGGAAATCAAGAACGACAACAAGGAAGTCACCGACATCCTGATCGACCTGATCCGCCGCGAAACACACAACTTCTCGATGAGTTTCGCCCACACGCTGGTTGGCCAGTTGTCGACCAGCGTCGGTCTTATCAACAATCCGCAGCGCTCCGCGGGTTTCAAGGTGCTCAAGGCACCCGATGTGCCGTCGGTGCTGGTCGAACTCGGTTATCTCTCGAACGCCAAGGACGAGGCGCAGTTGCTCAACGCCGACTGGCGCGGCAAGGCGGCCCAGAGCATAACCAACGCCGTCGCGCTGTTCGCGTCGGCCAAGGCCGGATCGGGAACCGGAGGTTGACATGACCGGCGACGCCTGCAACCAGAGGCGGCGTTGCGCGACGACAACACCCAGTGCTTTTATTTCCGGCCAGCAGCCGTGAAATCAGGCATTGCCGTATTTTGTCCACATGGCGGCGACAAGGGTTTTCGATTACGGATTGGGACCGGCTCGAAAGCTTGCGTGAAAGGCGGCTTCGTTTAGGAAATTCCCGAACCAAGGACTGGAGCGGGTATGATTCGTCTCATTGGCTATTTTTTCGGCATCGGCACGACGCTGGCCCTTCTGGTCGCGGCGGGCGTTGCGATCTACAT
>NZ_RZRR01000077.1:0-10619 GCF_003998555.1 Mesorhizobium sp. M7A.F.Ca.CA.002.09.1.1
CTTCAGGAATCCGACCACGACGGTGTCGACGGTTTCGAGCTCAAGGCGGCGAATGCCGGCGGGTTCCCTATCGGCAAAGCTGGCTTTCGACACCGTCGCGCCCTGGACCTCCAGCACCTGCGCCAGCATCGCGGCAGCGGCGTCGTCGAGCTCGCCACGCCCCCCGGCGCAAAGCACGGACATATCCGTGCCATCGGGCAGTTCGGTCTCGTCCTCCCCGCCGGGATCGTCATCGTCGCTCGCCTCTGCGGCCACGGACGGCCCCTCCTCCTCGCCTGCCTCCTCCTGCGCGCTGTCGTCGAGATTGGCGACCAGCATCAGGGCACTGGCCGCCACCTGCCGCCTTTGCAAATCGCCCATGACGCCGCGCACACGGTCCTGTTCGCCCAGCAGAAGCGCCGGAATGGCAACCTTGTCATAGAATTCGACCAGATATTTCTCCTCCAGCATCTCCTCGGCATGATCGGTGGCTTCTTCCGGATCGCCGGCCAGCAGCCGCTGGTACAGGCGCGCATGGGGTTCGAGCACGGGCTCGTTGCCGAACAGCACGTCCAGGAATTCAAACTGCGGCACGTGCCTGCCCAGCACCACCAGGCAGACAGTGAGCGGCGTCGACAGGATCAGCCCGAGCGGCCCCCAGAGCCACGTCCAGAAAATCGCCGCGACAATGATCGCCAGCGGCGACAGTCCCGTCCGCGAACCGTAGAGCCAGGGTTCGATGACATTGCCGGTGATCAGTTCCATCACCACGAACAGGGCGGCTGTCCACAGCACGAGCGACCAGCCCGGTGCCACGGCCAGCGCCAGGAACAGCGGCAAAAGCATACCTATGATCGGGCCGATATAGGGAACGAAACGCAGCGCCAGTGCCAGCAGCCCCCACAGCAGCGCATTGGGAATACCGAGGGCCCAGAGCCCGATCGCGATCGGTATGGCGTAGACGATGTTGACGACCAATTGCATCAGGAGATAGCGGCCCACCCGTTTGGCGGCATCCTGAAGCGCCTCGGTGGTGCGGTGGAGGTCGCCGTAGCCGACAAGCCGGATGAAGCGGTCGCGCAGATCCTCCCGCTCGAGCAGCATGAAGATGACGACGACGATGATCAGCCCGGCCGACCCAAGCGGGCTGATCAGCGGCCCGACGACATTCTGCAGGACCTGAAGCGGCCTTTCGTGCGCGACGATCTCGACCGGCACCGGCTCGCGCGGCGGCTTTTCCGGGGCGGCGGCCGGCAGCGAGGGGTCTTGCCTGTCGATCTCCTGGCCGACCCGCTCGACCACCTTGCTCAGTCTGGCAAGGATCCCGCCCCCGGTCTCCTTGAGCGAGCGGATCTTGGTCAGGATGTTGGTCTGGTAGACCGGGATGTTCTGCGCCAGTTCGCTGACCTGCGTGGCGACGATGAAGGAGAACAGGCCAAGCGCCGCGAAGGCGCCGAGCACGCTGGCGATGACGGCGGCAATCCGGGGAATGCCGACCTTTTTTAGCGCTGCGACAAGCGGCGCCAGTGCGAAGGTCAGCAGCAGCGCGATGGCGATCGGCAGGAAAACCTCGCGCCCGAAATACAGTGCCGCCACTGTCGTGACGATGGCCGCCACATTGGGCAAAGAGGTTCGCGGATGGGGCGCGGCCGCTGAAAGGGCGTCCCCCAGCCCATCAGCCGGAGACGCCGTGCCGTTTCGACGATTGGCCACGTGATGCCTCCCTGCCAAATGCCATGATCGGGCATATAGAGCGGACGTGCAACTTTAGCCAACGATGAAATACGCCTCGCTCACAGGCAATGATCCGGCCCGCACCGGCCGCTCCCGAAGGGCTAAATGGAAGTCAGGCTCGCCCGATCGGATCAGCGCGCCGCATGCCTGGCCAGCGCGTGCTCGATCAGCACGTCGATGGTCTGGCTGTAGCCGATGCCTGAGGCGGCAAGCGCCTTGGCATACATCGAGATGTCGGTGAAGCCGGGAATGGTGTTGACCTCGTTGACAAGCAGGCTGCCGTCGGCGCGCAGGAAGAAATCGACGCGCGCCATGGCTTCGCAGCCAAGCGCCTGGAACGCCTGCCGCGCCATATCCCTGGCCTTTTCGGCCACATCGGCCGGGACATCGGCGGGCACCTTGACCAGCGCGCCGTCGGCATCGAGATATTTGGCCTCATAGGTGTAGAAGCCGTGCTTGCCGGCCGGAATGATCTCGCCGGGCAGCGACACCGTCAGCGACCCGTCGGCGCGCTCCAGCACCGAGAACTCGATCTCGCGGCCCTCGACGAATTCCTCGATCAACACTTTGCCGTCGTAGCGGAAAGCCGTGTCGATGGCCTGCTCGAAGCCGTCCCTGTCATTCACCTTGCTGACCCCGAAGGACGAGCCCTGGCGCGCCGGCTTGGCGAAGAAAGGCAGGCCGAGCGTCCCGGCAATCTCCTGGAAGGAATGCTTGCCGTTTCGATGCACGGTGACGGAGCGGGCAACCGCCAGTCCCGCCTCGCGCATCAGCCGCTTGGCGACGTCCTTGTCCATGGCGGCGGCCGAGGCGAGAATGCCGCAGCCGACATAGGCGACATCGGCGACCTCGGCATAGCCCTGCACCGAGCCGTCCTCGCCGAACGGCCCGTGCAGCACCGGGAACACGACGTCGATGGGGGGCAGCTCAGGCTGCGTACCATCCCGCGACACCGCAACCAGCCGGCCCTTGCCTCCGGGCAACAAAGCAACCTCCGGGCCGTCTTCGGAGGCCGGCGCCCCTGCCGCCTCATCGCCGATCGCCGCGGCGCGATCGAGTTGTTGCAGCAGCCACCTGCCGCCTCGCGAAATGGCGATCGGCACGATATCGTAGCGCGTGCGGTCGATCGCCTTCAGCACATTGGCGGCCGAAAGGCGCGACACGTCGTGCTCGGCCGAACGCCCGCCATAGAGGATGGCCACTCTTGTCTTGTCGGTCATCGAAATCCCTCGACTGTCAAAAAATCAAATGGCGACGGCAATGCCGCGATTGGCAAAGAAGCGGTCGAAATCGGCCGGTGACAACACTGCGTCTGCCTGTGTGGCGGGCTCATGGCCGGACGGGTTGTGAAAGCGGAAACCTTCGTCGGATGCCGCGGTGATCAGCACCAGATGGCCGCCCTTCGAGGGCGGCTCTCGCTCGGGCCAGCGGATCGAGCTGCTGACCGACGCGATGAAGAAGCGCGTCCGCTGCATGATCGCCGGAATGTCTGATGTGGCGACATTGGTCATCACCTCGGCGCGCAGGCCGAAGGCTTCCTTCACGAAGCTGACGAAGGGCGCGTAGATCAGCCCCTTGATCGATCCCTCATTGACGACATAGCCGCCATATAAGGTGCAGCGCCTGGCAAGTTCGATCGTCGGCACGATCTCGCCGCGGCTGGCCAGGATCATCTTGAGGCAGGCCATGCCGCAGATGTTGGCGGCCCAGATTGCGTATTCGTCGAGGGTCTCCGCCCCGGATCGCCTCCACAGCGGATCGCGCCTGAGCGCAACATCCGCGCCGTCGGCGAGCACGTCCAGCGTCATGTCAGGCGTTTCCCACTGGCTGAAAAACGGCACGGTTTCAGGCGGCGGGCTCATGCGGTCTCCTCGGTCGGCTGGTTCCATCTCGTATACGAGGATACGAGATGGATGAAAAGCCGTGACATTCAGTGGCGCGACCCAGAAGATGTCATCTTCCGTTTCGGTCAACCATCGCTGACTCCGGGGTTAGCGGAAGCCTCTCCCGCCTTCGTCATCCACAGGCGGAGCAGGAGCGAAGCTCCGTCGCGGAGACCCGAGGATGACGAACGTGGTGAATGCTGCGCGCCGCCTACTCGGCCTTCGCCCAGCCGAAAACCAGCCACGCATATTTCGATTTTTCGTAGGGTTCGACAGTGTAGGTCATCTGCATGTCGCCGTCCTTGGCGTAGATATCCAGCCGGGGCGCCGTATCCAGCTCGAGCCACGCCGAACTCTTGCTGAACGACCAGGTTCCGCACCAGACGCAAGGCCCCGACGTCGGATCCCCGGGCTGGTGAAAATTGTAGCGGCCGTCCGCCGTGATCTCCAGATAATCGAACGCCCCGTAAAACGCGGTCACCGTCTGCTGGAACTCACTGGCGGCCGCTTCCTGTTCCGGTGTCGGCGCATCCTTCATATCGCGCGGCGGCCGGATGGCTCCGCCGTTGAGTTTCCATTTGCCGACAAAATCCTTCTCGGTCGGAAGATATTCCTCCTGGGCCTGCGCCGATGAAATATAAGCAAAAGATGATATACTTGTGAGGCCAACGGCCCCGATTGCAAATAGAAGCGTGGCGGCACAGATCGCCCTTGCTGGGTTTTGCATAAAAAAAATATCTCCACGGGGGTAAGGGGAGTTTTATTGAAAATTTGTGGCGGACGTTGCTTCGGGACCGATTCCCGCCCGCCATTTGCACGGTTAGCATCGGGGCCACCGATCTGGCAACGCAAGGCAGCCTCTCTCCAGCATCGCCCATGCGTCCGCGATCCCGGCCGGCTGAATATCGGCAGCTTAGAAGGTGATCTTCACCGAAGCGGCGCTGCGACGATGCGGGCCGTGATGGACGGCCTCGATGTTGTTGCCGTCCGGATCGAGCAGGAAGGCGGCGTAATAGCCGGGGTGATAGGGCCGTTCGCCCGGCGCGCCATTGTCCGTGCCGCCGGCCGCCAGCCCGGCCTTGTAGAAGCCGTCGACCATGGCGTGGTCCCTTGCCTGGAAAGCCAGGTGATGGCGGCCGGTGAGTTTTCCCTGTGCGGCCCGGCTGTCGGCAGTGGAGACAAACAGCTCGTCGGCCCAGAAAAAGTCGGCGCCGCTACCGCCGATCGGGACATCGAGCGCCTGCAGGACCGCCTCGTAGAAACGCCGGCTGGCCGCGAGGTTTCTGACCACCAGTTGGATGTGGTCGATGAGCCGGCCGCGATGCAATTCCTGGGTTTCCATGAAAACGCCTCCTCGTGTGGGTTCGAATTTAGGTTGGGATAGGGCGTCGTCAATGCGGATACTTCCCAGCAGACAAAGGGCCCACCGGGAGGGGATCCGGCGGGCCTTTGGAAAGCATGTCTAGCCTTCAGGGGTCTGAGGGGGGATCAGACCTGGTAAGAACCTTTGTTGGCCGCGGAGGTTCCACCCGAACAAAAAAATTGCCGATGGCCCGTCCGCGGAATTCAAGCAGTGGAGGCGATTTCTTCGCGAGACCACTCACAGTTTGGAACCTTCCGCTCGCAACCGGGTTTGGTGGCGCGGTGGGAGGAATTGCGATTGGATTGTTTTCAGAGGCTCGAAGCGCTGGTCGACAGCGCCGGTGTCGACGATATCGAGGAAGCAACCGCTCTGCTGCGCCGGTTCAAGGGCAGGTCGCGCGAGGTCGCGGCAGCCATCGACGAATTCATGCTCGATTTCATGACCTTGGTCTTCGTCGTCGAAAACGGCGAAGAAGGTTTCGAAAGGCCGGTCCGCAAGCTCGCTCGCACCAGGCTTTCAAAGCTTGAGCGGCTGGTGACTGTAACGGCGGAGGAAAAGCCGGCTTCCAGCGCCGGCCTATCCCTTCAGGATGGCGGCTAGCCTTGGAATGCCTTCGCTCACCGCGCGCCGGTCGGCGAGCGTGAAGGACAGCCGCAGTGTGTTGCGCCCGGTGCCATCGGCATAAAAGGCGTTGCCCGGCACGAAGGCGACCCGCGCTTCCTTCACCGACCGAGCCAGAAGCTCGGTGGCGTCGGCCCCTTCCGGCAGTGTCACCCAGACGAACATGCCGCCTTCCGGGCGGCTCCAGGTCACGCCTTCGGGCATGTGGGCTTCCAGTGCCGAGAGCAGCCCGTCGCGGCGCTCGCGATAGGCGTCGATGAGTTTTTCCACCTGGCCTTCGAACACGGCTTCGGCGACGCGATGCATCACCACCTGGTTGATCGACGGGCTGTGCAGGTCCGAAGCCTGCTTCATCAGCACCAGCTTCTCGACAATGTGGCGCGGCGCGCACACCCAGCCGACCCGCATGCCCGGCGACAGGATCTTCGAGAACGAGCCGCAATAGAGCGTGCGCGCCTTGTCGATGCCGCCGGACCGGGCACAATCGAGCGCCAGGATCGGCGGCTCGCCCTCGCCGTCATAGCGCAGCGCGCGGTAAGCGGCATCCTCGATGACGGCGATGTCGAGTTCGCCGGCAAGGTCGAGCACCGCCTCGCGCTGCTCACGGTTCAGCGTGTTGCCGGTCGGGTTGGCGAAATCCGGCACCAGATAGGCGAATTTGGCCTTGCCGCCATTGGCGGCCGCCGCCGCGCGATAGGCATCGGGCGTCATGTTGCCGCCGGCCGGGGTCAGCCGGTCGTAGCGCGGCTCATAGGCGTTGAAAGCCTGCAGCGCGCCGAGATAGGTCGGCCACGTCACCAGCGCGGTGTCGCCCGGCGACAGGAACAGCTTGCCGAGATAATCCAGCGCCTGCTGCGAGCCGGAGGTGATGAAGATGTTGGCCTCGTCGCAGGCGACGCCGAGCTTGCCCATCTGCCCGGCGAGCCAGCGCCGCAAAGGCAGATAGCCTTCCGAGACCTGGTACTGCAGCGCCGCGCCCGCCTCGGCGCCACCCAGCACATCGGCATAGGCGTCGCGGATCGCCTCGGCCGGGAACAGCGCCGGATCGGGAATACCGCCGGCAAACGAGATGATGTCCGGCTGGTCGAGCAGCTTCAGCAGCTCGCGGATTTCGGACGCTTTCATGCGCGACGAGCGCGAAGCCAACAGGTTCATAAGGGTCACGGCACGCCTCCCCGACGCTGCAATATAGGTCAACTTGACTGACCTATATCCCCTCTTGGCCGCGAATTGAAGTGTGCCTGAACGGTTTCCCGAATGCGCCAGCACTGGCGCACTGCTCGAACGCCGCGAGCAGTTCCACAAAAGTGTTGCAGCGTTTTCCGACCGCCTAAAGGCTCTTCTTGTAGCCGAGATGGCTGCCGGTGAAGCCGAGGCTTTCGTAAAAACGATGCGCGTCCGCCCGCCCTTTGTCGGTGGTCAGTTGAACGAGGCCGCAGCCGCGCGCGCGGCACGCGTCGATCGCCCATTCGATCATCTGCCTGCCGATGCCGTCCGAGCGCCTGTGGCCGGCGACCCGAACCGCCTCGATCTGGCCGCGCCACGCGCCCTTGCGCGAGAGCCCGGCAAGGAAAGTTACCTGCAAGGTGCCGACCACCTCGCCGCCATCCACGGCCACCGCCAGCAGCTGATTGGGATCGGCGTCGATGGCGTTGAAAGCGTCGACATAACCTTGCGCCAGCGGCAAGGAAGCGTCCTCGCGGCCGGCGCCAAGCGGATCGTCGGCCAGCATGGCCACGATATCAGGCAGGTCGGAGGCCTGCGCACGGCGGAAGGTGATCATGGTGTCGAGATATCGCGAGGCGGCGGCAGCGGCAAGATTTGAATACGTTCCCACTAGGCGCGGGCTAAACTTCGCCCTCATAAACCCGCTGCGCCTGCGTCAGCGCCTCATCGAGCCGCGCGCCCTCGGCATATCCAGCCAGGTTCCGCGGCCGCTCCATGTCAGGCATCAGCCTCGGACACGGCTCGGCGGCGCCGACCACCATCCGCACCGGGATGACGCCGGCCCAAACCGGATGCCCGTAATCCTCCTCGTCGTCGCCGACGCCCTTGGCGCGTACCTTCGCCGATGCCTCTTCAATACGCATGCCGATCACCGTCGTCGCCTTGGCCTCCTGCGCCGAGATCGGCCTCAGGGTCTCGCTCCGGCCGGGATAGAAACGGTCGACGACGCCGGCCAGCGCCTTCAGTTTCTCCTGCGGCTCGTCGACGATTCGCGCCGTGCCGAAACACATCGCCGAGCGGTAGTTGGCCGAATGGTTGAAGCCCGAGCGCGCCAGCACCAGCCCGTCGAGATGCGACACCGTGAGACAGGCCGGCGTGCCGCCGCGCAGATTGCGCAGCATGCGGCTGGCCGACGAGCCGTGCCAGTACAGCATGTCGTCCTCGCGCCAGTGGATGGTCGGCGTGCAATAGGGCTGGCCATCGAACGTATAGGCGACATGGCACAGCAGCCCGGCATCCAGCACCGCGAAGACTGCCGCATGGTCGTAGCTGCCGCGCTCGTGCAGGCGCTTGACGCGGTTGCGGCTGGTGGTCGGAAAACTGGCTGGCGTGTCGTTCACGGCTTGCATCCTTGGTTGTCGTCTGCCAACCATGCGCCATGACATTGGTCGATAAAAGAACCAATCCCATGAAGAAAAACCGGACCAATTTTCCGGATTGGTCGGCGCTGATCCCGGTCCTGCCGGGCGACGGCCCGCGCAGCCGCGAGCTTTATGCGGCGCTCAGGCGGCTGATCGAGACCGGCGCGCTGGCCACCGGGGCGAAACTCCCGACCACCCGGGATCTCGCACAGCGCTTCGGCCTGTCGCGTTCGGCGGCGGTTGCCTGTTTCGAAATGCTGATCTCGGAGGGGTTTGCGGTCGCCAAGGTCGGCGCCGGCACCTTCGTCGCGCCTGATGTGCCGCATCTGCCGCTGACGCTGATCAAGCCGCGTCCAGCGGAGATCGACGTCGCGGCGTCGCTACCTTGCGGCCTTGGCGTTGCGGTCTCCGATCCGCGCACGCTTGATATGTTTCGCATCCTTCTGTCGCGCCACCTCACCCGCCCCGGACCGGAGCATTTCCGCTATGGCGACCCGCGCGGCGGCCTGCCGCTGCGCACGGCAATTGCCACCTATCTCAGGACCGCACGCGGCGTGCGCTGCGACGCCGGCCAGATCGTGCTGACGTCGGGCACGCAGCAGGGGCTCGATCTCCTGGTGCGTGCAGCACTTCGTCCCGGCGATGCCGTCTGGATCGAAAACCCCTGCTATCCCATGGCGCACGCCGTGCTGGCCGGCAGCGGGGCCACGGTTTTTGGCGTACCCGTCGACGCGGAAGGGCTCGATCCCGAGATCGGCGAAAGCCTGTGCTCCAAGGCGCGCGCGGCCTATGTCACGCCCTCGCATCAATATCCGCTCGGCGTGACGATGACGATGCGCCGCCGTCTCGCTTTGCTCGACTGGGCGCGGCGCAACGATGCCTGGATCATCGAGGACGATTACGACAGCGAGTTCCGCTATGCCGGCCCGCCGCTGACCTCGCTGCAGGGCATGGACGGCTCGGGCCGTGTCGCCTATCTCGGCACCTTCTCGAAAATCCTCTTCCCCGGCCTGCGCATCGGCTATGTCGTGGTGCCCGAAGCGCTGCTCGATGCCGTGATGGCGGTCAGGGCGCGCTCCGACCGCTTCCCCTCGACGCTGGCCGAAGGCGCGCTGACCGACCTGTTGAACGAGGGCCATTTCGCCGCGCATCTCAGGCGCGTGCGCCGCCGGGTGCAAGCCGCGCGCGACGTGCTGGTCGCCGGCCTCGAGACGCATTGCGGCGATGCCCTCGAGGTAACCGTGCCCGAACAGGGGCTGCACTTGATGGCGACGCTGAAGCACGCCGGGCCGGACACGGCGATCGTCGAGGCGGCGAAGGCGGCAGGTGTCGGCGCCAGGGCCTTGTCCTCGATGTTCATCGGCGGGGCGTCCCGGCAAGGCCTGGTGCTGGGTTTTTCCGGGTTTTCGGACGAGGAACTGATGGCCGCGACGGTACGACTGGGTGGGGTGATGGGCCGCAGTCCCGGCCGCCAAACTACCTGATCCTGCTCAAACAATCCTAGGGCGAAGCAGGAGCGCAGCTCCGTCTCGGAGGCCTTCGGATGACGAAGTCCTCAATCCCCATCGGCGGGCTGGGCCTTGCCGCACTGCGCCAGCACCTTGCCGATGGCCGCGCTTGAACCCTTCAGCGGAAAGCTGATCTCGCCATATTTGGCTGAACTGACCGACACATCGCCCTTGCCGCGCAACAGGTCGAGCAGCGGATCGGCTTTCGCCAGGTTGACCACGAAGTAGTTGTACATGGCCTCCAGCTGCAGCGCCTTAGTTACCGTCTTGCCGTCGGCCTTGAACGCGAACGAACCGCTGATGCCAGGCTCCAATTGCCGGCCGTTGGCGCCGAGATCGTAGCTCAGCACCGGCGTGTCGAAACAGGTCAGCATCAGATACGCATCGCCTTTCGGCCCGCCGCAGACCGAGGCCGTCAGCACGCTGCCGCCCTCGTCTTCCTCCATCCTGGCGCTCCAGCCGCCGCACGACGCGGCAAACGCCGGTTGCGCGGCCTGCAGGACCGCTACCGCACCGGCGACGACGAGATGTGCAACTCTCATGGCTCCCCCAACTGCCTTCAGGGCATTTGCAGCGCCCGTCGCAAGCATATAGGAAAAAGCGATCCGATGGCATTGCCCCTTGCGGCAGCCGGTCCTGTTTCGCGGAGAGTTGGATTGAGAGCCTGCATTCGCCTGTGTCTGTCCTTTGCCGCCCTGCTGGCCTTGCCGCTCACCGCTCATGCCGAGTGGAAGCCGGTCGAGAAGATCGAGCCCTACGCGATCTCGGGCCAGTCCGGCGCCGAACTCTACCGCTCGATCGGCGAGAAAGGGCCAAAGCTCGGCATTGCCCGCGCCATCGCCTACACCAATTTCAAGCTGACCTGGGGGCTAAGGGATTACAAGCCCAGCGGCAAGGACTGCGTGCTGACGGCCGGGCGGCCGAAGCTGATCGTCACCTACAC
>NZ_RZRR01000781.1:0-2676 GCF_003998555.1 Mesorhizobium sp. M7A.F.Ca.CA.002.09.1.1
GTTCGCGGGCCAGCGCCCCCCTCTGGCCTGCCGGCCATCTCCCCCTCAAGGGGGGAGATCGGATGTCGCGGCGACTTTCGCCAATCGCAGGCGTAACAAGGGGCGGCGTTGTCGGTGGAGCTGCCAATCTGCCCACTTGAGGGGGAGATGTCCGGCAGGACAGAGGGGGGCGTCGTAGAACGCCGACCTCAAGAAGCCGTTGCTGCGAAACTTGCCCCTAGTGCAGCACAAACTCCCCATCCACCTTGCGCCATTCATTCGGCGCGATCAGCTTCTGGTGGGTGTAGCTGATCGAATGCAGCGGCCCGTCCAGCTTGGCCTTCCAGAATTCGATGAACTTGATCAGCACCGGAAACTTCGGCGCGAGATCGTAGTCCTGCCAGATGAAGCTCTGCAGCAGATGCGGGTGATCGGGAAAGTGATAAAGAATCTTGGCAGTGGTCAAGCCATAGCCTTTGAGCATCAGGTCCATTTCGGCATGGTCGCGCATGACGGTCCCCAGGTTGATTCGCCTGTCCTCCCACGGCTGATTGTGCGCGCCGCTGATTAACCGTCTATTGATTTTTTCTTCATCTGAACCGGCTTTAGCTTGCGAAAACATGCGGTTAGCAGCGCACCTCTTCGAGTGCTGACAGCCCTGGAGAAGCTCCCTGCGGCATCCCGCCGCGCGAATCCAACGTCTAATGTTGCCGTAACGGCGGAACTGGTAATAATGCCGCCGAATTCGCGGCCGTGTCGCCGCGATCCCGCCGGCATTTCAAGCCGGCGATTGGTTCGGGAGGAAAGTCAGGAATGTCCGAGGTTCATGTCCATCGCGTCCAGCCGGCGTGGAAGAAAAACGCGCTGATCGACAATGACACCTACCTGAAATGGTATGCCGACAGCGTCAAGAACCCGGACAAATTCTGGGGCAAGCACGGCAAGCGCATCGACTGGTTCAAGCCGTTCAGCAAGGTCAAGAACACCTCCTTCGACGGCAAGGTCTCGATCAAATGGTTCGAGGACGGACTGACCAACGTTTCCTACAACTGCATCGACCGGCATCTGAAGAAGCGCGGCAACCAGACCGCCATCATCTGGGAAGGCGACAATCCCTACGACGACAAGAAGGTCACCTATAACGAGCTCTACGAGCATGTCTGCCGGCTCGCCAATGTGATGAAGAAACACGGCGTCAAGAAAGGCGATCGAGTCACCATCTACATGCCGATGATCCCGGAAGCCGCCTATGCGATGCTGGCCTGCACGCGCATCGGCGCCGTCCATTCGATCGTCTTCGGCGGTTTCTCGCCGGATGCGCTGGCCGGCCGCATCGACGACTGCAAGTCGACCTTCGTTATCACGGCTGACGAAGGCCTGCGCGGCGGCAAGCCGATCCCTTTGAAGGAAAACACCGACAGGGCGATCGAGATCGCCGCGAAAGCCGGAACGAAAGTCGAAAAGGTGGTGGTCGTGCGACGCACCGGCGGCAAGACCGGCTGGGTTTCAGGCCGCGACGTCTGGTATCACGACGAGATCGCGACGGTGAAAGCCGAATGCAAGCCCGAGAAGATGAAGGCCGAGGACCCGCTGTTCATTCTCTACACGTCGGGTTCGACCGGCAAGCCGAAGGGCGTGCTGCACACCACCGCCGGCTATCTCGTCTACGTCTCGATGACCCACCAATATGTCTTCGACTACCATGACGGCGACATCTACTGGTGTACCGCCGATGTCGGCTGGGTCACCGGCCACAGCTACATCGTCTACGGCCCGCTCGCCAACGGCGCCACCACGCTGATGTTCGAAGGCGTGCCGAACTATCCGTCGCAGTCGCGCTTCTGGGAAGTCATCGACAAGCACAAGGTCAATATCTTCTACACCGCGCCGACGGCGTTGCGCGCGCTGATGGGCGCCGGCGATGCGCACGTGAAGAAGACGTCGCGCAAGTCGCTGCGCGTGCTGGGTTCGGTCGGCGAGCCGATCAACCCGGAAGCCTGGGAGTGGTATTTCAACGTCGTCGGCAACGGCAAGGTGCCGATCGTCGACACCTGGTGGCAGACCGAGACCGGCGGCATCCTGATCACGCCGCTGCCAGGTGCGACCGACCTCAAGGCGGGTTCGGCGACGCGGCCTTTCTTCGGCATCAAGCCGCAGCTGGTCGACGGCGAGGGCAAGGTGCTGGAAGGTGCGGCCGACGGCAATCTGTGCATCACCGATTCCTGGCCGGGCCAGATGCGCACCGTCTATGGCGATCACGACCGCTTCGTGCAGACCTATTTTTCGACCTACAAGGGCAAGTACTTCACCGGTGACGGCTGCCGCCGCGACGCCGACGGCTATTACTGGATCACCGGCCGCGTCGACGACGTCATCAACGTTTCCGGCCACCGCATGGGCACGGCCGAAGTCGAATCGGCGCTGGTCAGCCATGAGAAGGTTTCCGAGGCCGCGGTCGTGGGCTATCCCCACGACATCAAGGGCCAGGGTATCTACAGCTACGTCACCTTGATGAAGGGTGCCGAACCCACCGAGGAGCTGCGCAAGGAGCTTGTTGCCCATGTCCGCAAGGAGATCGGCGCCATTGCTTCGCCCGACAAGATCCAGTTCGCGCCGGGCCTGCCGAAGACGCGTTCCGGCAAGATCATGCGTCGCATCCTGCGCAAGATCGCCGAGGACGATTTTTCTGCCCTGGGT
>NZ_RZRR01000782.1:0-2667 GCF_003998555.1 Mesorhizobium sp. M7A.F.Ca.CA.002.09.1.1
GCAGTTCTTCGCAGTGGTGCTGATCCTGTCGACGCTCGGCATCCTGATCTACGAGCTGTTCTTCCTGATCGGCAAGAAATGGGCGAGCTGGGAGGCTTGAACACAGGGATATGACGGCGCCCGGGAGGCGGGCGGCAAGAAACTGACATCAAACAAAAAAGGGGAATGCCATGACCAAAGAGAACTCGATCAACCCGGCGGGGATCAGCCGCCGCTACTTCCTGCAGGTCACCGGCGCCGGGCTGGTGACGGCGACGGCGCTTGGCGCCACCGGCCTGAAGGCCAGGGCCGAACCCTACGGAAAATTCACCTGGATCTCGCCGCGCGGCACGCTCGAAGTGCTCGACGACTATCCCTACTGGGCGGCCAAGAAGGCCGGCTATTTCGACGGGCTGGACACCGACATGCAGCCGGGACCATCGGACGGCACCGCGACGGTGAAGTTCGTCGATGTCGGCCAGGCCGATATGGGCTTCCCGTCGCCCGGCGTGTTCTCCTTCGCCATCCAGAACGGCATGAAGCTGAAGTCGGTGTTCCATATGGGCGCGCGCGACACGTTCAGCATCGCCTTCCGCAAGGGCGAGGGATCGAACGACCTGAAGAAGCTGGAAGGCAAGACCATCCTGCTCGGCTCCGCCGCCTGGCAGTCGATCACCGACCCGCTGCTGGCCGCGCAGGGCGTCGACATCAAGAAGGTGAAATATGTCGAGGCCGGCTGGCCGACCTGGGGAACGGCGCTGGCCGGCGGCCAGGGCGACGCCGCCCTGTCGTGGGAAGGGCTGCGCGCCGAATGGATCGCCAAGGGGCTCGACTTCGAATACTGGCTCGGCGTGCAGAATTCGAAGCTGCCGGCCAACACCTTCGTCGTGCGTGCCGCCGATCTCGAGGATCCCGACCGCAAGGCGTTTTTGGAAAAGTACCTGCGCGGCTGGGCGATGGGCCTCGAATTCGGCTACCAGAATCCACGCGCGGCGGTCGAAGCGGTGTTCGAGCAGTTCCCGACGCTGGCCAAGAATCTCGGGCCGGAGCTCGGCACCACCTCGATCCTGCAGCAGATCAACGTTTTCCGCGGCGACATGGACAAGCGCGGCGGCTGGGGCTCGCACGACATGGCGAGCTGGCAGGGCTTCTTCGACGAAATCCACAAGATCGGCCAGATCACCGCTCCGGTGAAGGCCGAGGATGTCTGCACCAACGATCTGATCGGCCCGGCCAATGATTTCGACAAGGCCAAGGTCAAGGCCGATGCCGACGGCGTCAAGCTGTCGGAAGGTTTTGCCGCGCTCGATGTCGAGAAGATCAAGGCGCATCTGTTCGATTCGGCGGTGAAGTAGGGCTGCGCAACGGGTCATGTCGGCCGCCCTCCATTACCCTGCCTTGGCTCCTTTCCTCTCCCTCCGGAGGGGGGAGAGGTGGCGCCGCGAAGCGGCGACGGAGTGGGGAAAGGCGTTCGTCAAACGCGCAGTCGCCACAAGACAGGCACAATCTGACGAGCAAGAGACCTCAAGCGCGCGGCGAGGGTCTCGACCCCCACTCCGTCGAGCTTCGCTCGACACCTCTCCCCCGATCGACGGGGGAGAGGAAAGGGCCGGGCAATGAGCGGCGGCGCTGACCTGAGGTGATTGTCTCGGATAGACATACGAGCGGCAACCGATCGCCGCGCACAATTCAATCAAAACCTGGGAGATATTCGGTGTCCGACAAGGTAAAAGTGCTGGTGGTGGGTCTCGGCAATATGGGTGCGTCGCATGCCAGCGCCTATCACCGGCTCGACGGTTTCGAGATCGTCGGCATCATGAGCCGGTCGATCAAGAGCAACACGAAGATTCCGGAAGAGTTAGCCGGCTACCCACTCTACGAGGATTTCGACCAGGCGCTGAAGGAAACAAAAGCGGACGCCGTCTCGATCAACAGCTGGCCGAACACCCACGCCGAATACGCGCTGAAGGCAATCGCCGCCAACTGCCATGTGTTCATGGAAAAGCCGCTCGCCACCAACAACGAGGATGCCGAGAAGGTGGTCGCGGCGGCGCGGGCCAAGAACCGCAAGCTGGTGCTCGGCTATATTCTGCGCGTGCATCCGTCGTGGATCAAGTTCATCGAGGTCGGCAAGACGCTCGGCAAGCCGCTGGTGATGCGGCTCAACCTCAACCAGCAGAGCAGCGGCAGCGCCTGGCACTGGCACAAGAACCTGATCGATTCGCTGATCCCGATCGTCGATTGCGGCGTCCACTATGTCGACGTCATGTGCCAGCTGACCGGCGCCAAGCCGGTGCGCGTGCACGGCATCGGCGCCAAGCTCTGGGCGGAAGCCGACAAGCAGAATTACGGCCATCTGCACGTCACCTTCGATGACGGTTCGGTCGGCTGGTACGAGGCGGGCTGGGGCCCGATGATGAGCGAGACGGCCTATTTCGTGAAGGACGTCGTCGGCCCCAAGGGCGCGGTGTCGATCGTCGCCGGCCAGCAGGCAAGCAGTGTTGCCGAGCTGGCAGAGGTTTCGAATTCCGCCGACATCGACCGCCACACCAAGACCGATGCGCTGAAGATCCACTATGCCGCTGTCGACGGCGACAAGAATTTCTCCAAACCCGACGAGATCGTCAGCATGGAGGACGAACCCGGCCACCAGGAACTGTGCGATCGCGAGCAGGCCTTCTTCCTGCG
>NZ_RZRR01000783.1:0-2665 GCF_003998555.1 Mesorhizobium sp. M7A.F.Ca.CA.002.09.1.1
CTCCCCCAGCGTAGAAAGTATCGCATATAAAACATATGTTCGCAATGCGAACTTTTTGAACCCGGAGCCGATGCGATGGTCAAGTTCCTGCCGCTCAAACAGGCTGTTGCGGAGAATTTGAACGATGATGACACGGTCGCCTTCGAGGGTTTCACCCATCTGATCCCGACGGCGGCGGCGCATGAGGCGATCCGTCAGGGTTTTCGCGACCTGACCCTGGTCCGCATGACGCCGGACCTGATCTACGACCAGATGATCGGTATGGGCATGGCGAAGAAAATCGTCTTCTCCTATGTCGGCAATCCCGGCGTCGGCCTGCTGCGGCGCGCCCGCGACGCCATCGAGAACGGTTTCCCCAGATCGATCGAGATCGAGGAGCACAGCCATGCCGGCATGGCCAATGCCTATGAGGCGGGCGCGGCCGGTCTGCCCTGCGCGGTGTTTCGCGGCTATCGCGGTGCTGGCCTCGCGGCGGTCAATCCGAACATCAAGTCTGTCACCTGTCCGTTCACCGGCGAGGTGCTGGCGGCTGTTCCTTCGATCAGGCCTGACGTCACCTTCATCCATGCGCAGAAGGCCGACAGACAAGGCAATGTGCTGGTCGAAGGCATCATCGGCATCCAGAAGGAAGCGGTGCTGGCGGCCAAGCGAGCGGTGGTGACGGTGGAGGAAGTGGTCGATAATTTCGACGATCTGCACCCCAATCTGACCGTGCTGCCGCGCTGGACGATCGCGGCGATATCCGTCGTGCCAGGCGGCTCGCACCCGTCCTACGCACATGGCTATTATGCGCGTGACAATGCCGCCTATCTCGAATGGGACGAGATCGCCGCCGACCGTGACAAATTCCAGGCGTGGATGCAGGCCAATGTCATCGAGAAGAGCGCCGGCGATTTCGCGGCCCGGGTCGAGCATTTGAGGAAAGCGGCATGAGCGACAATCCATTGGGTTTCACCCCCAACGAGATGATGACGATCGCCGCCAGCAGGGCGCTCAGGAATGACGATGTCTGCTTCGTCGGCATCGGCGCACCGTCCGCGGCCTGCAATGTGGCGCGGCTAACGCATGCGCCTGACATCACGCTGATCTACGAGAGCGGCACGATCGGCACCGCGCCCGACGTGCTGCCGCTGTCGATCGGCGATGGCGAATTGTGCGAGACCGCCGTCACCACCGTCGCGGTGCCGGAGATGTTCCGCTACTGGCTGCAGGGCGGCCGCATCTCGATCGGTTTTTTGGGGGCGGCGCAGATCGACAAGTTCGGCAACATCAACACCACGGTCATCGGCGACTATTTCCATCCCAAGACCAGGCTGCCCGGCGGCGGCGGCGCGCCGGAGATCGCGACCTCGTCGAAGCAGATCTACATCACAATGGCGCAGACCAAGCGCGGCATGGTCGAGAAGATCGACTTCTTCACCTCCTTCGGCCATGGCGAGGGCGGCGACCATCGCAAGCGGCTTGGCATCGACACATCAGGTCCGACCTTGCTGATCACCGATCTCGCCATCTGGAAGCCGGATCCGGTGACCAAGGAATTCACCGTCGTGTCGTTGCATCCGGGCGTCACCCGCCAGCAGGTGCAGGAGAGCTGTGGCTGGGTGGTAAAGTTCGCGGAGGCGCTTGACGAAACACCGGCGCCAAGCGAACTCGAATTGAAGACATTGCGCGACCTGCAGGCCCGCACCAAGGCGGCGCATGAGGGAACCGGAAAAGCAAAGGCTGCATGACATGGCCGAGGCCTATATCTGCGACTACATCCGCACGCCGATCGGCCGCTTCGGCGGTTCGCTGTCTTCGGTACGATCGGACGATCTAGGCGCCATCCCGCTGAGGGCGCTGGCCGAGCGCAATCCGGGCATCGACTGGCAGGCGATCGACGATGTCGTCTATGGCTGCGCCAACCAGGCCGGCGAGGACAATCGCAACGTAGCGCGCATGGCGCTGCTGCTGGCCGGGCTGCCAAAGGAGGTCCCGGGCTCGACCGTCAATCGCCTGTGCGGCTCCGGCATGGATGCGCTGACCATTGCCGCCCGAGCCATCAAGGCCGGCGAGGCGGAGCTGATGATCGCGGGCGGCGTCGAATCGATGAGCCGGGCACCCTTCGTCATGCCCAAGGCCGACACGGCGTTCTCGCGCAATGCCGAGATTTACGACACCACCATCGGCTGGCGCTTCGTCAACCCGCTGATGAAGAAGCAGTATGGCGTCGATTCCATGCCGGAAACCGGCGAGAACGTCGCCGAGGATTTTTCGGTGTCGCGGGCCGACCAGGACGCCTTCGCAGTGCGCAGCCAGAACAAGGCCGTCGCCGCACAAGCCAATGGAAGATTGGCGAAGGAGATCACCCCAGTGACCATCCTGCAGCGCAAGGGCGATGCGCTCATTGTCAGCAAGGATGAACACCCCCGCGCGGGCTCAACGGTCGAGGCGCTGGCCAAGCTGCCGACGCCGTTCCGGCAGGGCGGCACGGTGACGGCCGGCAATGCTTCCGGCGTCAATGACGGCGCGGCGGCACTGATCGTTGCCTCCGAGGCGGCGGTGAAAAAGTATGGGCTGACGCCGATCGCCCGCATCCTCGGCGGGGCTGCCGCCGGCGTGGCGCCGCGCATCATGGGCATCGGCCCGGTGCCGGCGACGCAAAAACTCTGCGCGCGGCTTGGCC
>NZ_RZRR01000784.1:0-2658 GCF_003998555.1 Mesorhizobium sp. M7A.F.Ca.CA.002.09.1.1
GATCCCGTTCCGCATGCCGCGCCCCGAAGTCGCCTTTGTCTCGTGGGTCGGCCTGCGCGGCGCGGTGTCGATCCTGCTCGCCATCACCCCGCTGCTCGGCGGGCTGGAAAATGGCCGTGTCATCTTCAACACCGCCTTCATCATCGTTCTGGTTTCGCTGGTCATCCAGGGCTGGACGGTCGGACCGCTGGCGCGCCGCCTCGGTTTGATCGTGCCGGCGCGGCTCGGACCGCTGGACAAGGTCGAGCTGGAATTGCCGGGTTCGGCCCATCACGAGCTTCTCGCCTATCGCGTCGCACCCGGCAGCCCGGTGGCGCGCGGCGAGCGCATCCCACGCTGGGCGCGACCCTCGCTGGTGCTGCGTGACGGCCGTTCGATGCGCTTCCAGGACATGGGCCGGCTCGCCGCCGGCGACCAGGTCTACATTTTCGTCCCGGATCGCTATCCGCGCCTGCTCGACAAGCTGTTCGCCAGCCGTGCCGTGGTCGATCCCGAAGATGCCGATTTCTTCGGCGCCTTCGCCGTCGATCCAGCGCGCCCCGCCGCCGAACTGGAAGCAGCCTATACGCCGGGCCTGACCGAAGCGGAGCAAAAGCTCACCGTTGGAGCGCTGGTCACGGCGCGGCTCGGCGGCCATGCCGAATATGCCGACCGCGTCCTGCTCGGCCCGATAGAACTGATCGTCCGCGACGTCGACGACAAGGGGAAGATCATAGGCCTCGGCCTGTCGTTCGAGCCGACCGCGCCGGTGGCGCGGGTGCCGGTCTTCCTCAGCGCCGGAGAAATCGGCGACCGTCTTTCCGCCTTCATCCGCAATTGGCGCAAGCCGACCGAGGCGCAGGCGGACGAGGCGCGGGCGGACGAGAAACCGGCCCCAGAGCCAGCGCCGGAAAAGGCAGCAACCGAAAGCTGACAAACCCGCTATTGAGCGGAGCCATTCATCCGCCCGCCAGTGCAAGATCGTGCCCACTTCAAAATTTCGGTTCGAGCGCGCCCTAAGCCTTGCATCGTCGCCGATGCGGGGTATGGTCCCCCGGTTTTTCGCGAAAGGAACCCGCATGGCCGCCTTCAAGACACTCGACGATATCGGCAACATCAGCGGCAAGCGCGTGCTGGTGCGCGTCGACCTCAACGTGCCTGTCACTGAGGGCAAAGTCACCGACGCCACCCGCATCGAACGCATCGCACCGACCATCGCCGAGCTATCGGCCAAGGGCGCCAAGGTCATCCTGCTCGCCCATTTCGGCCGACCCAAGGATGGGCCTTCGCCCGAATTCTCGCTGGAGCCGATCGCCAAAGCCACGGCAGAAGTGCTCGGCCGCCCCGTCGGTTTCGCCTCGGATTGCGTCGGCGACACGGCCGGAAGCGCTGTCGCCGCCATGAACAAGGGCGACGTGCTGCTGCTCGAAAACACTCGCTTCTACAAGGCCGAAGAAAAGAATGACCCGGCCTTCACCGAAAAACTCGCCGCCAATGGCGATATCTTCGTCAACGACGCCTTCTCGGCCGCGCACCGCGCGCATTCTTCGACCGAGGGGCTGGCGCATCTGTTGCCGGCTTTTGCCGGCCGCACCATGCAAGCCGAGCTTGAGGCGCTGGAGAAGGGCTTGGGAAAACCGGTTCGTCCGGTCGTCGCCATTGTCGGCGGCGCCAAGGTCTCGACCAAGATCGATCTGTTGATGAACTTGGTGAAGAAGGTCGACGCGCTGGTCATCGGCGGCGGCATGGCCAACACCTTCCTCGCCGCGCGCGGCACCGATGTCGGCAAATCGCTGTGCGAGCATGATCTCGCCTCAACCGCCAAGCAGATCATGATCGAGGCGGCCGAGGCCGGCTGCGCCATCATCCTGCCGGTCGACGGCGTCGTCGCCAGGGAGTTCAAGGCGGGCGCGGCCTGCGAGACCGTCGCCATCTCCGATGTGCCGGCCGACGGGATGATCCTCGATGTCGGCGCCAAAACCGTGACGACCATCGGCGAATGGATCGACCGCGCCGCGACACTGGTCTGGAACGGCCCGCTCGGCGCCTTCGAGATCGCGCCCTTCGACCATGCGACGGTGGCGGCGGCCAAGCATGCGGCGTCGCGCACCAAGGAAGGCAAGCTGGTCTCGGTCGCAGGCGGTGGCGATACGGTCGCGGCGCTCAACCACGCCGGCGTCGCCGACGACTTCACCTATGTCTCGACCGCAGGCGGCGCCTTCCTGGAGTGGATGGAAGGCAAGCCGCTGCCCGGCGTCGATGTGTTGAAGCGCTGAGGCTCCGAGGCGATCAACACTCGGAGAGCGAACAAGGCCGCCCGAGGCTTCAATCGATTCGAGCTTTCCGATGCCATTCCTTTGGCGGTAGACTTCCGTTAAGCGCGGAACAACCGTTTCAGGAGAAGCAACAATGAGCGAACGTCTCGAAGACATTGCCGCTGCGATCGTCGCCGATGGCAAGGGCCTGCTGGCCGCCGACGAAAGTTCCGGCACCATCAAGAAGCGCTTCGACGTCATCGGCGTCGAATCGACCGCCGACAGCCGCCGCGATTACCGCGAGATGATGTTCCGCACCAGGGAGGCGATGACCCGCTACATCTCCGGCGCCCTCCTCTATGACGAGACGATCCGCCAGAAGGCCGCCGACGGCACGCCGCTGGTCGACATCATCAACTCGGCC
>NZ_RZRR01000785.1:0-2656 GCF_003998555.1 Mesorhizobium sp. M7A.F.Ca.CA.002.09.1.1
ATCAGGTCCAATGGCCGGAGCAGCGGCGACTGCTGACATGGTTAAGAGATTTCGCAAAGGCGGCGGTTTCACCGCCTGTTAAGCCTTTGCCGTTAACCTTTCTTAACAGGTCGGCTGTAAGGTCCCGGACAGAGGGGTTGAGGCCATGAAAGCAGTGCTGCTGGGTTTTCTGAACGACGAGACCGGCGCCACGGCCGTCGAATATGGCGTGATCATCGCCGTGCTGTCGCTGGCCATCGTCGGCGGTATCGGTGAGGTCCGCGACGGGATCATCTGGCTGTTCAGCGACAACAACAGCAAGCTTGCGAACGCTTTCGCACCCACTCTCTGATCCGGCTTTCCCGCGCCTGGGGCAGGATCATTGCCCGTCGGGCGCCTCCAGGATTGTTTTCAGCGAGACCTTGGCCGACCCTGGCTTCAGCGGTTTTTGCTGCGAAGCGTCGGGCGCCCAGCCGGACATCCAGACAATCGAGAAACTTGCCCTGACGCGGCCGTCGGGGTCGGAAAACCGCTCGGCGTAGATTTCCGCCGCGCGGGCAAACAGCTTGCGCGAGCCCGGGCGCCGGCTGCGATCGGTGAGTGCATTGGTCTCGCCCATGGCCCGCAGATCCGCGATCAGGTTGAACAGGCTGGCATAGCGCACCGTCACCGTCTCGACGTCGGCGACCGGCAGAGCGAGACCGGCGCGCTGCAGCAGCGCACCGGCATCGCGCACGTCGGTGAACGGCGCGACACGCGGGCTGGCGCCGCCGTAAAGCTCGGTCTCGGCCGCAAGCAGGCTTTCGCGCAACTCGAAAAGCGTACCGGCGCCGGCAAAGGCGCCGAGGAAAAGCCCATCCGGCCGCAACGCACGGCGGATCTGGATCAGCATGCCTGGGATGTCGTTCATGGCCTGCAGCGACAAGAGCGACACCGCCAGATCGAGGCTTTCCGACTCGAACGGCACGGTTTCGAGCGGTGCGATCAGGCCGGCATCGCCACCGCTCAGGAAAGCCGTATCCGTCTCGACGCGGACAATGTCGGCGACCTTGCCGCTTTCGGCGAGCGTTTCGGCCGCCGCCGGCGTCTGGCAAAACAGCACGGCCGCCTTGCCGAACCGGCGCTCGACGGCGCCCAGCCGTTCGGCAAGGTCCTCGGCCGTGCGGCGCATGAGGAAGTCCGCGCCGTCGACCGGACGGGCAAGCGCGCGCCGCTTGTGCGTCAGCCACAGAGAGGTATCCATTATTGGCTGCAACGGGCAGATCCTTTGTTTGTCCACGCTCCGAGATCGTTGATATAGTGGCGCGCAGGAGCAACCACGTGGCCGATCCGATGCCCAAGATCAAGTCTATCGGGATCACGAACCTGGCCCGGTCGGTTGTCGGCTGGCCGGCGCGGATGCTGTTTCCGCCGGTCTGCGCCGGTTGCCGCCGGCATGTCTCGCAACCGGGCGTGCTGTGCGGCGCCTGCTGGCCGAAGCTCAGGCTGCTGGAGCGGCCATGGTGCCCTGTCATGGGTACGCCGTTCACCCACCATATGGGCGAAGGCTTTCTGTCGGCCGAGGCGATTGCCGATCCGCCGCCTTTCGAGCGGGCGCGGGCGGCGGTCGCCTATTCCGGCGTTGCGCGCCAGATGGTGCAAGGGTTGAAATACCAGGATCGCACGGATCTGGCACCTTGGATGGCGCGCTGGATGATGCGTGCGGGTGCCGATCTCATCGCCGAGGCGGATGTGGTGGTGCCGGTGCCGCTGCACTGGCGGCGGTTTTTCAGGCGGCGCTTCAACCAGTCGGCGGAACTGGCAAGGGCGGTCTCGGCACTTAGCGGATTGCCCTTCGCCCCGTCGGCGGTGCGGCGCGTGAAACTCACCCGCCAGCAGGTCGGGCTGGAGCGCGGCGAACGCGAGGAGAATGTGCGGGCCGCGTTCCGGGTGCCTGCCGAGGCGGAAATCGAGATCGCCGGCCGCAGGGTGCTTTTGATCGACGATGTCTACACCACCGGCGCCACGGTGCGTTCCGACACCAAGGCGCTGAAAAGGGGAGGTGCGGCCGCCGTCGACGTGCTGACCTTTGCGCGTGTGTTGCCGGGGGACTTTCGGGCGGACGAGTCCGCGACTATATAAGTCGGCAACGAACAGCGGAAATTCGTCATGACCGATGTCACGATCTACACCCGCATGATGTGCGGCTATTGCACGGCAGCCAAGCGGCTGCTCGAGCGCAAGGGCGTCGCCTTTACCGAGCACGATGCCTCCTTCTCGCCGGAATTGCGCCAGGAGATGATCTCCCGGGCGCATGGCCGCACGACCTTTCCGCAGATTTTCATCGGCGATACGCATGTCGGCGGCTGTGACGACCTCCACGAGCTGGAGGCCGAAGGCCGGCTGGACAAATTGCTCGCCAACGGCGCGACGAATTGAGGGAATGACGATGGGTGTTTTCAAGGCCGCTGCGATCCAGATGCGTTCGGGCGAGAGCCCCGAGCGCAACGCCGTCGATCTCGAACGGCTGGTGCGTGAAGCAGCCAGCCTAGGTGCCACCTACATCCAGACGCCGGAAATGACCGGGGCGCTGATCCGCGACAAGGAAGCTCGCGCCGCATCGTTCACGTCGGAGGACAAGGACATCGTCGTCGCGACCGCGCGCAGGCTGGCCAAGGAGCTCGGCATCTTCCTGCAT
>NZ_RZRR01000786.1:0-2654 GCF_003998555.1 Mesorhizobium sp. M7A.F.Ca.CA.002.09.1.1
GTCGGGCCGTATCGTCTGTTCGGCCTGCCGCGCCGACGGACTGCCGGGGACGGCGATTTCGATCCAGGCGGCGTTTGTCGACGAGCGCCAGCGCGTGCGCAGCGAAGCGCGGATGCTGAGCGACAGGGATGTGCCGCTGGAGGGATCGCGGCGGGCTTGAGTGGGAGGGTGCCAGCGCTGGTTCTTCCTTCTCCCGCAGGCGGAGAAGGAAGAGCATCCCTTGCTCAATACCCCAGCAATTCCTTCAGCGGAATCACGCGCCAGACATGTTTGATGGCGTAGCGGTTGAAGGTCAACGTCTTCGGCGGGTTGTACTGCTCGACGACCAGCTCGCCCGCCGTGCGCTTGACCAGCTTTTTGATGAAGGCCTTGCCGTTGCGCTCGTTTTCCTCCGGGAAGGTCTCGATCACCACATGGTCGCCCGGTACGGCGTCGCGGCCGCCGCAATAGATCAGGTCGCCGGGCTCGTAACGCGGCACCATGGAATCCGAGAGCACGTGCAGGGCGAACACCTTCGGCAGGTTGCGCACGCCCGGCGGGCGCTGGACGTAACCCGCCGGCTCGCCGTTGAAGGTGAAATCGCCATCGTCGCCACCGACGGCCGCGCCCAGCACCTCGATGTCCATCGAGCTGGCGGGTAGCGGACCTGCATCGGTGACGATCTCCGCATCGGCAACCGGTCCGGCATCGTCGAGAAACACGACCTGCCCCTGGCCCAGCGCAACCGGGTCGACGCGCAGGAAGGCGGCGGTCTTCAGCAGGTTCTCGGTCTTGGGCAGATTGCGGCCGGTTTCCCAGTTGCCGACGGCGGCGACATCGGTGTCGTTGTGTTCGGCGATGTGGCGCATGACCAGGCCGCGCTGCTTGCGCGCCTTGCGGATCGCCGCTCCGACCTTGATCGACAGTTCCGTTTTTGCCATGGCGCCCATGTGAGGGATGAAAGCCGCTCTCGTCTATGAAAGAATGGCTTGCATCTATTTTCGAGTTATGCTTATATCCGGTCATGCAAAACCTGTCCAGCTTTGATGGCGCCGAGTCGCCGGCCTCACGCGAGGCGCGCCCGGCGGTCATAACCGCCCATTCCCTTTCATCCCGGCCGTCCTCCTCCCCGGCCCGGATGAAGCCCGAGGCCCAGTGCCTGACCGCACGAGCCTCGGGTCCGGTCCGCCTGTCTCCGGCGACCGGAACGGCCGGAGCCGCCGCTCCCAGCGGCTTCGGCCCCCAATTCGGCCGGCATGGCGCCGGCTCTGTTTTTGCGGCAGGCCGATCCTGCATCCGCACCGAGGACGGCACCGTCATCCTGTTCGACAGGCTGACGGGCAGGGCGGTTTCCGCCCTGGACAGAAACACGGCCGAAGCGCGGCTTCTGCACCTTGCCGGCGGGAAATCGGCCCAAGCCGGCTGAGGCTGGCCGGCTGAGAGCCGGCTCTTGAAAAACAACCTGACTGCGGCCTGGCGACCGGGTCGAACCTTGACGCTGCCCGACGGCGCGCGGCCGAACTTTGGATGGAGCTGGATATGGCAAGCTATAGCGACGCGGAATTGCACGAGATCGCCCGCTGGCTGAAGGATGGGTTCTCAGCCTCCAGGATTGCAGTCGCGTTCAGCGCGTTGCGCGGCAGTCCGGTGTCGCGCGACGCCATCATCGGCATCGTGCACCGCAACGCCATGCTCGGCGCGATCGGCTTTGCCAATGGCAAGGGGCCGCCGCCGCGATCCAGGCAGGCCGTGGGCAAGCGCGCTGGAAGCAAGCGGGCGAGTGGCGCGTCGGCGAAAGCGACGCCTGTCGTCGGCAAGATGGAGGGCGTGCTTGCCGCCAAGGACATCCATGCGCGTGAAGTGGCCCGGCCCAGGCGCGCGCATTCGTTCGTGCGCGAGGTGGGCGTGCTGATCGCCGACGGCGTGGCCTATCGCCTGGAGGCGCCGGCGCCGCCGCGCGCGGCCATCGGCCGGCAGCCGCATGGCGTGGCGATGCGCTTCATCGATTGCCTGTTTTCACGCTGCCGTGCGCCGCTGGATCTGACGGTGGAGGGGGATCCGGACATTTCTATTGCCGAAGAGGGGGCGCCAGGCAGCCGCCCAGGCGCCGACATGCTGTGCTGCGGCATGCGCACCGGGGCGCTGAAAAGCTATTGTACCTACCACCAGGCGCGCTTCCAGCGCCGCGTATTTGTTGCGACGGGGTGAGGTTTGATCTCTTCTCCCCCGTTCACGGGGAGAAGGTGCCGGCAGGGCAATGAGGGGCAGCGCTGACGAGGCAGGATGGAAGCTGACATGAAATTCAAGCATCCGATTCAGATGCCACTTACCGAAGCGCTGGCGCCGCCCCTCATTGCCCTGCCGGGCGTTCGCTGTTCGAAAAGCCAAGCAATTGGCTTTTCGTCCGCTGCGCGGATCACACCTCACCCCCGTAAACGGGGAGAAAGAAGCAAAGCCCTATTTCGGCATCTGCCCGCCTTGCTTGGGCGTGCGGCTCTGCATGCTCCTTGCGTCCATCGCTACCGCCGGGTTGCCCTCGCCGACCAATATGCCGGTCACCCGGGCAAAGCCGGTAAACACCTTCATGGCGTCGGCTTCGGAAATCTGGGCGGCAATCGCCGCGCTGCAGGCGTTCAACGCGCTGCGGTAGACATGGCCACGCCGCTCCAGCGGCG
>NZ_RZRR01000787.1:0-2644 GCF_003998555.1 Mesorhizobium sp. M7A.F.Ca.CA.002.09.1.1
AGGTTCACGAGCGCATCAAGCACCTCGAATTTTGGCGCGTTCTCACGAAAATACGCACGAAAGGCCGTTTCCCGCGTCGCATGCGCCTGGAAGCGATGGCTTCCGACAAACACCGCCACCTTGCCGGGCCGTTTTGCGGCCTTGGAAAACACCCAAGCGGCAGTCCGTCCGACCTTGCTGTTGTTGAGGCCGATGTAGCCCTCGCGCACGCCATCGGCGAAGTCGGATAGCAGCGAAAATACCGGGATACCTTTCGCCTTGAGCTCCTCGACTGATGCTGTGATTTTCGGGTGATCGGCCGCCACCATGGCGATCGCCTGGCAGCGGCTCCCAAGGTCCTTAAGAAGCGGGAGCAGGTCACGCGGCAAATGTGACTGCGCGAACTCGATGATCGGAAGGCCGTGGAAGGATTTAGCCATACTGACCGACTCTTCGATCTTGCGAGCGAAATCTTGGTAGAAATCGTGGGTAGGTTTTCTCAAGATGAAGCCCAGCTTGTAGTGCGGCAGGTGCTGCTGCAAGCGCTGTTTGATGAGACCGGCAGCATGATAGCCGATCGCGTGCGCGGCCGCATGGACCCGCTGGGCGGTCTCCTCTCGCACCGGAAGGCGGACGTTCAGAACCCGATCGACTGTTGCTACGCTGACTCCGGCTTCGCGGGCGAGATCGGCTATTGTGACGCGCTTTCCCCTAGCGATTCTGATCGGCCGGTCCTCCATCATCCGGTGCGCTCCCGCGACGGCTTGGGGCGGCAAGCTGAAATAGTTCCCCCACCCCGCGGATAGCGCATTCGACGAACAGCGCTCCATGCGCACCCAGATGAGTCTCCGTGAACCGTTCGTTTGCTTAGGGGCTTCATGGTGTTGTATTACTCACTGCGTTAGTACTCTATTTCCAGCGCTCTTTGGAGGCTGGCAATTCGACTGTTGTGTCAAGGCCGCTACTTACACGTCGCGCTGTTGCGATCTTGCTTGCGGGGAGCCAGTTTGATGTAACCCTAACCGCGGAAAGCGGTTTCCATCCGTGACTGGTCCAATTCGCCTTCCCAGCGAGCGACAACGAGCGATGCCACCGCATTACCGACTAAATTCGTCAGCGCGCGGCATTCCGACATGAAGCGGTCCACGCCAAGAATTAGAGCCATTCCGGCAACGGGAACACTCGGCACGACAGAGAGAGTAGCGGCCAATGTGATGAAGCCGGCGCCGGTGACGCCTGCCGCACCCTTCGAGGAAAGCATCGCAATTAGCAGCAGGAGGATCTGATCGGCAATTGACAAATCTGTGTTCGTCGCCTGGGCGATGAAGAGGGCGGCGATCGTCATGTAGATATTGGTACCGTCCAGATTGAATGAGTATCCAGTAGGGATGACGAGACTTACGACCGAACGGGCGGCGCCGGCCTTCTCCATCTTCTCCATTAGCGAGGGCAGCGCGGCCTCCGAGGAGGACGTTGCCAGGACAAGCAGCAGCTCGTCCTTGATGTAGCGGACGAGAGAAAAGATCGAGAAGCCGTTGTAGCGGCAGACCGCGCCGAGAACCCCGAACACGAAGAGGAAGGCGGTAAGATAGAACGTCGCGACCAGTATCGCGAGGTTGGCCACCGAACCGATTCCGTATTTGCCGATCGTAAAGGCCATTGCGCCGAAGGCGCCGATGGGTGCAGCCTTCATCAGAATGCCGACGAGCTTAAAAATGGGGGCGGTAAGCGCCTGGAGAAAGGTAACGACCGGCCTGCTCGTCTCTCCGGTCATCGCCAAAGCAATGCCGAACAGGACCGAGAAGAACAGGACTTGCAGGATGTCGCCTTCCGCGAAGGCACTGGCAATCGTTGACGGGATGATGTTCATCAGGAAGCTGGTCACGGACTGCTCGTGAGCCGTGGCCACATAGCCCTTAACGGCTTGGACATCGAGCGAGGCCGGATCGATGTTGAGGCCGGCGCCAGGTTGAACGATATTCGCGACAATCAGTCCGACAACGAGTGCAAGTGTCGAGAAGGTGAGGAAATAAACCATCGCCTTGGCGGCAACTCGGCCGACCTTCTGCAGATCGCTCATGCCGGCAATGCCGGTCGCAATTGTCAGGAAGATGACAGGTGCGATAATCATCTTGACGACTTTGATGAAGGCATCGCCGAGCGGCTTCAGGCTCTGGCCGGTTTCCGGATAGAGGTAGCCAATTGCGGCTCCCAGGACTATGGCGGCAAGCACCTGCACGTAGGTCCGGGCAAAATGGGGCTTGCGGGGCGCTGCGATCGCGCGGGGGACTCTTGGAACCAACACCGTTTCTCTCTCCCTGACCGGATCGGGGTGGGGGCTCCTCCTTCTCCCATGCTGCGCTCCGGTCGAGCGCTGCTGTCATCTCGGAGCAAGCGCCGTGCCAACTGGAGGCCTGTCCCGTCCAGCGAGATTGGTGCGGGTTGCGCACTGGAACCCTCCACCTTTGCCGGAATTTGCACTCAAGGCTCGCCAAAGATCGCGTCTGAAGAAGTGCTTCGCCAGAGAGGGAATTGACCAGGTCGCCTTGCGGCCGTGTCTTTGATGTCTGCCGCAGATCGACTGCCGGCCGATATCTCTGTCGTCTTGGTGACTTTGGTTTGTCAGTTTTGCGACGGAATGCGCGCAAACTGCAGGATATCCTAC
>NZ_RZRR01000788.1:0-2641 GCF_003998555.1 Mesorhizobium sp. M7A.F.Ca.CA.002.09.1.1
GTTGATGCCATCGTGGAAGCCGGTATCGCCGGCGAAATAGAGCTTGCCGTCAGGCGTTTCGACGACAAAGCCGGCCCAGAGCGCCATGCGCCGGTCTCGGGCGCCACGCGCCGACCAGTGATGCACCGGCTCGACATGGACGGCGGCGCCATTGCCGATCTCGACGCTGTCGCCCCAGTCATGCGCCGACAGTCGCATGCCGGGCACGGCGGCTTCGATGATGGCGTCGTTGCCGAGCGGAGTGAGCACCAGCGGGTCGTGGCCGGCCTTCAGCCGCTTCAACGTGGCGAGGTCGAGATGGTCATAGTGGTTGTGGCTGACCAGCACGAGGTCGATCGGCGGCAGGTCGGCAAGGCGATGCCTGGCGCATTGATGCGTTTTGGTCCGGCGAAGGAAAGCGGCGAGGCGCGCAACGACCATACCGGATCGGTAAGGATGTTCAGACCGGCCGTCTGGACCAGCAAGGTGGAATGACCAACCATGGTCACTTCCAGCGCGGCGCCCTCGACCCTTGTCGCCGGCTTTGCCTGCGGAAAGGGGCTTGCATCGCTCGCCGGCCATTTCGAGCGCTGGCCATTCAACTGCCATTTCAGCAGGTCGGCGAAACGGCCGGGTGGCTGGCCGTCGGGATTGAAGAACAATGCGCCGTCGAAATGGTCGCTGGGCGGGCCGCTATAATAGCGATTGGCGGCTGTCTTTCTCGCGGCCAATTTTGCGGCTCCGGCAGGTGTTTCGTTTTCCAGACATAGGCGCTAAGGCGGCTCGCGCAAGCGTCCAACCGTCGATGTCGGCGCTGCACTGCTTTGACCGGATCCCCAGGCGACGCGCGACAAGCGGTCAGCCGCCGCGATTGCGATAAATTTGCAACAATTCTTGCTGCAAACTGTATTTTAACCATATCGGGTTGAAATTTCGCCACCTTCTCCATCTTGGTGGGGGTGAGATTGTGCGGACGGCTTCCCCCCAGCCGGATCCGACGGAGGTTGGAATGACTTTTTCGAAAACCGGTCTGGTGGCCGTATCGCTGGCGGCGCTCGTTGCGAGCGGCTGTTCGACCTCGCGTTTCTCCTCGATGGATGACCAGCAGCCGGCACCGCTGGAGGCCGCGCCCGCCGGCAAGGTGACGGCGAACCAACTGCCGCCGCCGGCATCGCCCGGCACCACCGACCCGTCTCAATTCCCGACCGCTCCTGCGAACACGCAGGTCGCCGCGCTGCCTTCGGATGGTTCGGCGCCGGCCGGCGCTTCGGACGTGACTGCCGCCAGCGTCGCCGGTGTCTGGAACGCCAGCGTTGCGGGCCAGAGCTGCAAGGTGGCGACACCGCAGACCAAATTCGGCGCCGGCTTCCGCGCTGGGCCGCTGCATTGCCCGGCGCCGATGGACGGCGTCAAGTCGTGGAACGTCGCCGGCAAGCAGCTGACGCTCTATGACGAGAGTGGCGGTGCGCTGGCGCGGCTCTATTCCTCGGGCGGCTCGAAATTCGACGGCCAGACTTCCAACGGCCAGCCGATTTCGCTTACAAGGTAGGCTAATGCATGTCGCCCAAAAGTGACCGCGGTTTTGGGAAAACAAAGATCTAAAGCGGGTCGTCTGAATCCGTTCAGACACGACCGCTTTAGTCCTCCGAATGCGTGTCGCGCAGAAGTGACCCCGATTTCGGGACAGCGACATGCATAAACAAATGACGTGACCGATGCATCTGCGTGACGGCCTCCAGACCCATGCGACCGTCAGGCAGCGCTACGAGCATCTGGTGGAAACCGGTACGATCGACCGCGATCCGGCGCAGGAACGGATCGTTGCGGCGCTCGACCTGCTGACCGATGAGATTTCGGCCAAGCGGCTGGCGCATAAGTCGAGCGCGCTGGGCTGGCTGTTCGCCCGCAAGCGCGAGACGCATGAGGCCGTCAAAGGCCTTTACATCCATGGCGGCGTCGGTCGCGGCAAGACCATGCTGATGGATATGTTCTTCGAGTTGCTGCCGGTGCGGCGCAAGCGCCGCGTCCACTTCAACGACTTCATGGCGGACGTGCAGGACCGTATCCAGAAGCACCGGCAGGCGCGCAAGAACGGCGACGTCAAGCAGGACGACCCGATCCCGCCGGTGGCCAAGGCCCTTGCCGAGCAAGCCTGGGTGCTGTGCTTCGACGAGTTCTCGGTCACCGACATCGCCGACGCGATGATCCTGTCCAGGTTGTTTTCGGCGCTGTTTGCCAGCGGTGTGGTGCTGGTCGCCACCTCGAATGTGGCGCCGGAAAACCTCTACAGCGACGGGCTGAACCGTCAGCTTTTCCTGCCCTTCATCGGCATACTGGAGCGGCACACACAGGTGCTGGCGCTCGATGCCGACAAGGACTACCGGCTGGAAAAGCTCGCCCGGACACCGGTCTATGTCACGCCGGCCGATGCGGCGGCGGACCAGCTACTCGACGAGGCCTGGCAAGCCATGACGCGCAACGCGCCGACCGCCGAGACATCGATTGCCCTCAAAGGGCGGCAGGTGATCGTGCCGCGTGCGGCAGGCGATGCGGCGCGGTTCTCCTTCGCCGATCTCTGCGAAAAGCCGCTTGGCGCGCGCGATTTCCTGGCGATCGCCGGACGCTTCTCAACCATTTTCATCGACCACGTCCCGGTGCTCGG
>NZ_RZRR01000789.1:0-2637 GCF_003998555.1 Mesorhizobium sp. M7A.F.Ca.CA.002.09.1.1
GGATGGCCGAGCGCGGAAAGCTCGGAATTCTGCCAGTAACTCATCGTGCGCGTGTATTTGCCGCCGAACAGGTTCTTGTTGGCCCATTCGAAGTCGTAGAGCATGCCGAGCGCGCGCCGCACGACCGGGTTGGCGAATTTCGGCAACCGCGTGTTGAACAGGAAACCGGTCACCACCGGCGGAATGCCGGTGTCGAAGGTTTCGGCGATCACGTCCCCCTTGTGGAAGGCCGGAAAATCGAGATCGCGCTCGCGCTTCACCGGATCGCTGTCGTCATCGATGGCGCAGAGGCCTTTCTTGAACGCTTCGAGCTTGGCGTTGGCGTTGAGGAAATACTCGATGGTGATCTGGTCGTAATTGTCGAAACCGC
This sequence comes from Mesorhizobium sp. M7A.F.Ca.CA.002.09.1.1, assembly GCF_003998555.1. Lineage (NCBI taxonomy): Bacteria > Pseudomonadati > Pseudomonadota > Alphaproteobacteria > Hyphomicrobiales > Phyllobacteriaceae > Mesorhizobium > Mesorhizobium sp. M7A.F.Ca.CA.002.09.1.1. The sequence goes on from NZ_RZRR01000789.1 coordinate 371, forward strand.
GCTTGGCGGGGACATCCTTGCCCCAATAGTCCGGGTTGCGCTTGAAGACGATGCGCTGGCCTGGCTGCACCTGCGCGATCGTATACGGACCGCTGCCGATCACCGGCTTGAGCGTCGTCCTGTCGAAAGTCTCCTTGTCGAAGGCGTGCTTCGGGATGATCGGGGTCAGCGCGATGATCAGCGGGAATTCGCGATCGGCCTTGTCGTTGAAGGTGAAGCGCACGCTGTGGTCGCCGGTCTTTTCGAGCTTGGCGACCCTGGCCATGCGGTCGCTGTAAGGCGGGCGGCCTTTGTCGGTGTAGACATCATAACTGAACAGCACGTCCTCCGGCGTCACCGGCTGACCGTCCGACCATTTGGCCCTCGGATTGAGATGGAACTCGATGCTCTTGCGCTCCGGATCCATGTCGGCGCTTTCGGCCAACAAACCGTAGAGCGTGAAAGCCTCGTCGGCATTGCGCTGCATCAACGGCTCGAAGACCAGATTGCCGAAGATCGTATCCATCATGCCGCGCGCCGTGGTGCGCAGGCTCTTGAGGATGAAAGGGTTGAGATTGTCGAAGCTGCCGACGACGCAATAGGTGATCGAGCCACCCTTCGGCGCGTCGGGATTGACGTAGTTGAAATGCGTATAGTCGGGCGGCAGCGCCGGCTCGCCCTGCATGGCGATGGCGTGCTTCGGCTCCGATGCGGCCGGCTGATGCGAAAGGGCGAGAAACGATATCGCGGTGATCAGCCAAACAAGAACGCGGCCCATGACCGTCTCCTTACTGGGCGGCTTGATGATTCGGACTGCACCCTAGCATGGCGCCACCGCGCTCCGGCCAGATACATCAGCCCAAATCGCACGGCCCAAATCGCACGGCCAAGAATCGCAGGCGCCGGGCTGGATTCGGCCTCGCTTGCAGTGTAACACGCCCTCCGAAGTCATTCTGTTGCCTCATTTCGGCAACAGGTAGCTGGACCACACGGCACGAAGAAGCCGGTCCCGGGATCATTTGAGAGGAAGTGCACGACATGACGAGCCTGAACAGCAACGCGTACCGCCTGTCGGTCATGGCCGCTGGCGTGGTCGGCTTTCTCGGCGCAGGGCTTCCCGCCGCTTCCGCACAGCAGCAGCAGCAGATTCCGCAAGGCTGGTTCAAGGCCTGCACCAAGCAGGAAGATGTCGACATCTGCAACGTCCAGAACATCACCACTGCCGGCAATGGCCAGCTGGTCACCGGCGTCAGCCTGATCGAGCTCAAGGGCAAGGTGAACCGCAAGGTGTTCCAGGTGACGGTTCCGACCGGCCGTCTGGTGCCTCCCGGCATCGGCCTGCAGATCGACACCGGCAAGGCGCAGAAGCTCGACTATGTGATCTGCTTCCCGGATCGTTGCGTGGCCGAAGTGCCGCTGACCGATCAGCTCGTCGCGGCATTCAAGAAAGGCCAGGCGATCACGCTGACTTCGGTCAATTTCCAGAATCAGCCCAATCCGATCAAGATCGCCCTGCAGGGCTTCAGCGGCGCCTATGACGGCCCGGCGCTGCAGCAGTCGGACATCGAGGACAGGCAGAAGAAGCTTCAGGACTTCGTCGCCAAGAACAACCAGGATTTCGCCAAGAAGCTCAAGGAAGAGCAGGACAAGGCGAAGACCGCCAACTGATCGGCCGATATCGCCGAGCCAACAAAAAAGCGGGGTTCATGCCCCGCTTTTTTGTGACTGTCTTCCAGCAGGCTAATGCCTGGACTGCCGCTTCTGTTGGTAGCCGCCGTCCGGCTTCTTGTCGAACATTTCCTTGATCTGCGGATGCCGGACCGGCTCGCCCGACTGGTCCTCGAGCAGGTTCTGCTCGGAGACGTAGGCGATGTATTCGGTCTCCGAATTCTCGGCGAGCAGATGGTAGAAAGGCTGATCCTTGCGCGGCCGCACGTCGGCGGGGATGGCTTCGTACCATTCGTCGGTGTTGGCGAATTGCGGATCGACATCGAAAATGATGCCCCTGAATGGAAACAGCCGGTGGCGAACCACCTGTCCGATTGCGAATTTGGCTGTTTTCATCGTACTCACCACTGAGTTCCTTGAGCTTATTTGGCGCAGACCGCGCATCAATTCAATCCCGAGGCGCTTGACGCCCTATTAAGCAACGGGTTAGCCCGGCGCCAGGGTTTCGGACCAGCATAAAAATGTCTGACGTCATCGGTCTTGTTCTTCCGTTCTTCGGCTTGATTTTTGTCGGGTTTCTGGTGGCGCGCATCACCAGGCAGCCGCTGGACGCGCTCGGC
>NZ_RZRR01000790.1:0-2625 GCF_003998555.1 Mesorhizobium sp. M7A.F.Ca.CA.002.09.1.1
GTCGAAAGACATGCCGACGCAACTGCCCGACGGCCTCGAACTGTCGGCCTTCCTGCCGCGCGAGGACGCACGCGGCGCCTTTGTCGGCAAAGCGGCGAAGACGATCGCCGAACTGCCGCGCGGGGCGAAAGTCGGCTCGTCGTCGCTACGGCGGCAAGCGCTGATCCGCCGGATGCGGCCGGATCTCGACGTGGTGATGTTCCGCGGCAATGTGCAGACGCGGCTGCGCAAGCTCGACGAAGGCGTCGCCGCCGGCACGATCCTGGCCTATGCCGGGCTGAAGCGGCTTGGGCTCGAGCATGTCGTCACCGACCTGATACCGCTCGATGTCTTCCCGCCGGCGCCGGGGCAAGGCGCGATCGGCATCGAAACCCGTATCGGCGACCGCGATGTCGAAAAGATGCTGGCGGCCGTCCATGATGTGCCGACCGGCCAGGCGCTGGCCTGCGAGCGTGCCTTCCTGGCGGCGCTCGATGGCTCCTGCCGCACGCCGATCGCCGGCTATGCGGCGATCGAGGCCGGAAAACTGTCTTTTGCCGGGCTGATCATCTCGCCCGACGGCACGCAGTCACACACGGTCGAACTGCAGGGACCGGCGCAAGACGCCGCCCGGATCGGCGGCGAAGCGGCCCGGAGCGTGCGCGCCAGGGCCGGCGAAAAGTTCTTCGACGGCTGGCTCTGAAATGCTTCGCGTCCTGGTGACCAGGCCGGAACCGGGTGCTTCGCGCACAGCGCATCGGCTGGAGGAGGCAGGTTTTCAGCCGGTTCTTTTGCCCCTGACCGAAACAAAGGCGTTGCCTGTCGCCGCCGGACTGATCCCGGACGATGCCGTCGCGGTGGCCGTCACAAGCGCCAATGCCATGCGCCATGCGCCGGAAGAAATCATCGCGACGCTCGCCGCCTTGCCTTGTCATGCCGTCGGCAGGCGGACTGCGGAAGCTGCCCGCAAAGCGGGGTTTTTGTCGGTCAGTGAAGGCCCCGGCGATGCCGAGGCGCTGGCCGACGTTCTCGCTGCCGATTTTTCTGGAAAGACGATTGTCTACCTCTGCGGGCGCGTGCGTTTTCCGGCGTTCGAACAGAGGCTCGGGACGGCGGGCGTTCGGGTCCACGCCGTCGAGACCTATGACACGCTGACAGTGGGTTATCCGGACGAAGTCACCCTCGAACGCCTGTCGGGGCAACCTGCCGACGCGGTATTGCTCTATTCAGCCAAGGCGGCGGCGGCGATGCAGATGTTGGCAAGACGGCCCGCTCTGCGCGGTCTCTTCGAAAAAACATGGGTTTTTGCGCTTTCCACGCGGATCGCCGCAGCCTTCGACGATGCCGCCGGCGAAAGGATCCGCATTGCCGCGCAACCTGACGAGGAGGCATTGCTGGCGCTTTTGCAGGCGCCGCGCTGAGCCGCGTCATCACACCGCCCCTTTTCACCGCTTGGTGATGTGCTAGACCCTTTCTGAACCATCATGCGCCGCCAGGCGTTGAGACGAAGCGAATGTGCGGAGCCCAGGCATGGTCAAGACGCCGAAGATGCGACACTCGAAAAGCCGCCGCGAGCCGGTGACCATCGATCTCGAGCCGGGCGCCGTCTCACGCATCGCCGACGAGGACGCCGCCACGCAGGAGGCGCAGACAGACGAGGCGAAGGCCGAGGAAGCAGCGAACGCTTCGCAGCCCGAGGTTCCCGAAGAGCCGGTTCATGCCGACCAGACCGATCTCGAGCCGTGGGAGCATGCCGATGGCGCCGCAGGTGCGGAAGGGCAAGCGCCGGCGCATGGCGGAGCCAAAGCCGCCGAGCCAGAGCTGCCTTATCCCGGTTCGGATGCGCCGCCCAACCGCGCCAAAACCTTCGACTACAGTTTCGACGACGCGTCGGCAGCGCAGACCGACGGCAACAAGGCAAAAGCCGAGACACAGGACGAGAAAATGGCGCCAGCCCCTGAAAAGCGTGGCGGCCTCAACGGCATCGCCGCCGGCATCATCGGCGGCGTCATCGCGCTGGTCGGCGCCGGCGGGCTGCAATTTGCCGGCCTGCTCGGCGCGCCGGGCTCCGGCGCCAGCGTCTCGCTCGATGGCGTCAATGGCGACATCGCCTCGCTGAAGACCGAAATCGCCGGCTTGAAGGACGCCGGCGGCAACGGCGATGCAGCGGCGAAGATGGTCGGGCTGTCCTCGGGCCTGGAGCAGGTCAAGGCTGATGTCGCGGCGCTGAAATCGGCTGTCGAGAAAGGTGGAGCAGGCGACGCGGCCGGCGTCACCGCACTGGGCGACAAGGTCGCGCAGATCGAGACGGCGGTCGCCGCCCTCGGCAAGGCGGGCAGCGCGGCGCCGGTCGATCTTGGTCCGCTCACCGAAAAACTGGCAGGCCTCGACGCGCAGGTGAAGTCGGCCGGCGAGGCGGCTACCGCGCAGGATGGCCGGCTGAAAGCGCTGGAGCAGTCTGTGTCGCAGCTGTCCGGCAAGGTCGAGGCGGCGGCGGGACAGCCGAAGATCGCGCTTGCCATCGCGGCGTCGGCCTTGAAGGCGGCGCTTGAGCGTGGCGGGCCGTTTTCGGCCGAACTCGAAACCCTCGCCGCGATTTCGCCTGATGCGCCGCAGCTTGCGGCACTGCGCCCCTATGCCGAAAAG
>NZ_RZRR01000078.1:0-10590 GCF_003998555.1 Mesorhizobium sp. M7A.F.Ca.CA.002.09.1.1
CGCCGCCGCGATCGACGTCCAGAACCACACCGGCACCGCCGGCGGCGGCAGCACGATCTCGTTCGACGGCGCCATAACATCGAATAGCTTTAGCGACGGCATCAACCTGGTGGCCAATGGCGGCACCAACGGCACGACGATCAGCTTCACCAACAAGCTGGCGATCGATACCTCAACCAGCGACACCACCGGCTTCAGCGCCACCGGCGGCGGCACGGTTACCGCCACCGGCTCCGGCAGCACGATCAATTCGGGGACCGGCACCGCGCTCGATGTCGAGAACACGAATATCGGCTCGGGGAACCTTGTCTTCCAGAGCATCACATCGAATGGCGGTAGCGCCAACGGCATCATCCTGGTCAATACCGGCACGGCGCTCGGCAATGGCGGCTTGCATGTGACTGGAAATGGCGCCAACGTCGGCGCGACCGGCGGGGGCGTCATCGCCAACAAGACCGGCGCCGATGGCAGCGCCACGCAAGGCACCGGCATCTACCTCAGCAATGCGAAGGATGTGCAGCTCAATGGTCTGCAGCTGAACGATTTCGACAATTTCGGTATCCGAGGGTTCGAGGTGAATGGCTTCGCGCTCACCAATAGCGTGGTGAACGCAACCTCTGGCACGAACGGCACCAGCGCCGCGGCCGACGAAGGCTCGATCAGCTTCCGCGCCGCCGACGCCGCCCATAACGGCCTGACCGGCACCGTCGCCATCACCAATTCGGTGATCGCGAACGGCCTTGAGGACAATTTCAACGTCTTCAACAACAGCGGCACGTTGAACATCACTGTTTCGGGCTCGACCTTCCGCGACACCTCCGTGGGACCGCCAGGCAATGTCGGCCTGCTGCTGCAGGCCGACGGCACCGCCAACATCACCGGCCTTGTCACGAACTCGTCGTTCCTGCGCAATTTCGCGAGAGGTATCCAGCTCATCAACAACGGCTCGGGCAACATCGATTTCGATGTCGGCCAGGCCGGCGTCGCCGGCAGCGGCGGCACCTTCACCGACAATTTCGTTGGCGTGGACATGGATCAGAACGGCGCCGGCACCTATAATTTCAATGTGCTGAACGCGACCTTCACCACGGCGAACTATGCGACCCTGTTTGGTGCCGGCGGCGCGGGCTCGCAGATCAACGTCAACCGCGGCGGTGCCGCATCGCCGGTCGTGCGTGGCCTGTTCACGGGCAACATCCTCAACAACAACATCAACAACGCGGATTCCGGCACCGGACCAGGTATCAGTGTCTCCATCAACGGGACCGCCACCGGCAGCAACACGGTGACCGTCAAGCTCGACGGCAACACTGTCACGCACGTCGCGAACTATGGCATCCTGGTCGCGAACGGCGACGGCAATGGGATCGTCAATGCCACCATCACCAACAACACCGTCAGCACGACGACCGCAGCCGCGCTCGAGGCGATCCGCGTCAATGGCGGGATAACCTCGAGCCAGGCTGGTGCCTCCGGCACGCCCGACAATGGCGCGCTGACTTTTGATATCCATGGAAATACGCTGAGCGTCGATCCGTCAGCTGGCGTCACCGATATCCGCGTGCGGCAGCGGTTCAATGTGATCGACAAGATCGAAGGCTATGCCGGCAGCGCCACCGACGACACGGCGGTTCAGGCCTATCTCGCCAGTCTCAACAGCCATTCGGGTGGCGGTGCCGCGACAGTGGCCGCCGACCACAACAACACCGGCTTCGGGACCATTGTTGGGGTTACGGAGCCGCCCCTGCCATAGGCGGGCGTTGCGCGCGGTGGCGCTGGAATAAATTACAAAATGTATTGGCCGAGCAGATTGCTTTGTGGCGGTGGGTGATCTAACGTAACGTCATGTAGAGATTGGCTTTTTACTACAAATTGAACGTTTGGGGGTGTATATGGCCGAGCCGTATCTCTCGGAAATCAAGTTGATTTCTTTCAACTTCCCTCCCCAAGGTTGGGCGTTCTGCGACGGACAGCTCCTGCCGATCAACCAGAACCAGGCATTGTTTGCTCTGCTGGGCACGACCTATGGCGGCAATGGGCAAACGACTTTCGCCTTGCCCGATTTGCGCGGGCGCGTGCCAACTCATACTGGCGGCCAAGGTCATCTCCTGGGCGAGCGGGGCGGCGAGCAGGCGCATACGCTCACACTGCCCGAGATTCCCCAGCATTCTCACACCGCCAGCGCGACATCGGATTCCGGCGATCTCTTCGTCGCCAGCGGCAATGTGCTTGCGGCGTCGCCCGCGCAGCTTTACGCGCCCGCGACATCGAACCTGACAACGCTGGTGCCCAGCAGCGTCACCACGATGGGCGGCAGCCAGGCACATGAAAACATGCAGCCCTATCTGGTGCTGAATTTTTGCATCGCCCTGCAAGGTATCTTCCCGTCGCGGAATTGAAGGACGCGCAGTCATGACAGTTTACATCGGCGAGATTCGCATGTTCGCGGGGAACTTTGCGCCCGCCGGATGGGCGTTCTGTCAGGGCCAGACGATACCCATCTCCGAAAACGATGCCCTGTTCCAGTTGATCGGCACGACCTATGGCGGCGACGGTCAGGAGACATTCAACCTGCCGAACCTGGCCAGCCGCGTGCCGGTCCATCAGGGAACCGGTTTCATCATCGGGCAAACCGGCGGCGTCGAGGACGTGACGCTGAACATACAGCAAATGACCGGCCACACTCACGCCATGCTGGCGACGAGCAGCGTCTCCAACCAGACGAGCCCCGCCAACAACGTTGTGGCCCAATCGTCTACAGGCAAGCTCTATGTCGAGGACACACCGACGGCGAACCTCGCCAACCCTGTGGTCGGCATGACGGGTGGCAGCCAGCCTCACAGCAACCTGCAGCCTTACCTCTGTGTCAATTTCATCATTTCACTGTTCGGCGTTTTCCCGACCCAAACATAAGGACAGGACCATGTCGGACCAATTCGTCGCGGAAATCCGAATTTTTCCGTCCAACTTCGCACCCAGGGGCTGGGCGACCTGCGACGGTCAGCTCATGCCGATCTCGCAAAACACGGCCTTGTTCTCGCTGCTGGGCACGACCTATGGCGGCGATGGCAGATCGACCTTCAGCTTGCCGGACATGCAAGGCAATGTGCCGATGCAACCCGGCCAGGGTCAAGGGTTGGCGCTTTATGATCTAGGGCAGTTCGGTGGCTCGGATACCGTGTCTCTACTGGAATCGGAAATGCCGATGCACAATCACAACATCCGCGCCGTAACCGACCCTGCCGAGCTTCAGATCCCGACGCCGGATCGGGCGATCGCCAGGTCGAGCAACGCCAACGCCTACAAGAACACGACCGCTAACATCGTGTCGATGGCAGTGAACATGCTGGCTCCGGCAGGTGGCAGTCTGCCGCACAACAATCGCATGCCCTACCTGACATTGACTTTTTGCATCGCGCTGGAAGGCTTTTTCCCGCCGAGAGGCTGAGGAATTCCGAATCAACAAGGCAGGACCGATACGATGGCCAAGAAAGCTGAACCTAGGTCGAAGGCATCGGCCCCCGCAGCAAGGACGCCCGCGCCCGCGCCTCGGGCGGCTTCCAAGGCCAACGCCCGCTCGCGGCGATCCAGCGTCCCGCCCATCTACCAGAACAAGCCCGCCGGCGCGGCGTTCTTCGAACTGTCGCGGCTGATGGTGGTGGGCATCGATTCCGCCAAAAGTCAGTTGATCCAGAAGGCTCAAGACGCACCGAACGGGTCATGGCCCGCGGCGTGGTCGTTCATCGCGCCCGGCGCCTGGGTGATCATGACGGCGGGCCTCACCAGGGACGGTCGCGTCGCCGTGGTCGCGCAAGCCTCGGGCACCACCAACCTGTCCTTCATCACCGAAGACCCCAACCAGATCGGTCCGATCGACAAATGGACCGCGCCGACGAGCATTGGCACACCGCCCGGTGCCACCTCCTATCAGAAACTGACGATGGCGCGCGATGCCGATGGCCGCGTCGAAATCTTCCTCACCGACAATCTGGGCCGCATCTGGTGGATCTACCAGAACCCGGATGTGATTGTTCAAGTGCAGAAAACCATCACGCCGCCCGGCACGACGACGCCGATCGTCGTCACCGTCGACGAGCTCAGGCCGCCAGTCCAGCCGTGGAGCGCCTGGATCCAGCTGACCGGGCAGCTCGTGGCGATCACGGCGCTGCGCCAGGCAGACGGCCGCATCGCGCTGTTCGGCATCAACTCCGCCCTCCATCTCTATCGCTGCCAGCAGGCCAAGGTCCAGGCGCTGACGGTCGCCGACTGGACGCCATGGGTGCAGATCGACGCCGGCTACCCCTTCACGGAAATGGCGCCGATTGTCGGTCCGCTGGGCGGCACCAATCTGTTTGCCATGACGCAGCAAGGCCAGGTCCTGCACACCAAGCAATTGCCGGCCGGCTCCGACACCTGGACGGCCTGGGCGACGCCCGGTTACAGCAGGGTTCCCAAATACACGCTCTGCGCCGGCATCCAGGGCGACGGCGACATCATGCTGGTCGCCTCCGACCAGCAGCATGTCCACTCCTTCAACGCCCAATATGACGCCGCCACCCAGAACTGGTCGGGATGGCGCGATTTCGGCGGCTCCGGCGCCAACACCAGCCTGTCGCTCGACTACAATGCCGATGGCCGCCTTGCCCTGTTTTCGATGATGGTCCAGAACGACGGCACAAATGGTCTGTGGACCATCAACCAGATGGCCATGGACAGCTCCGAATGGGAGTGGACGTGGACGGCGCTGGCCACCAGCAACCTCAAGCAGATCGTCGTCGTGCGCGACCTGACGCCGCCGGTCTGACGTCAGGCAGCGTGACAGAGGCAAAGCAGGCGTATCGGCTCGCAGCCTGGTCCCGGTCGGAGAAGGCCGGGCTCGGCTTCCGCGCCGCGACAGAGGCGGATCTGCCGTTCCTGTCGCGGCTCTATGCCTCGACGCGCGTGGAAGAACTCGCCGTGACGGCGTGGACCGAGGCACAGAAGGCCGCCTTCCTCGACATGCAGTTCCAGGCGCAGCACGCGCATTACCGAAAACACTATCCCGAGGCCGACTGGCTGGTGGTGGAACGAGCGGGGAAAGACATCGGCCGGCTCTACATCGAGCGCTGGCCAGGCCAGCACCGCATCATCGACATTGCCTTCCTGCCGGAGCATCGCCGCAAGGGCTACGGCACCGCACTGCTGCGCGATCTCATCGACGAGGCATGGTTAGCCGGCAAATCAGTATCGATCCACGTCGAGAAGCACAATCCGGCCAGGTGGCTCTATGTCAGGCTCGGTTTTGCGGTGGTCGAGGACAAGGGTGTATACGATTTGATGGAATGTGCGGCGCCGAGTGGCGGGGCGGGGTGAGACGATGGCTGTCCCGCTGGCGTCAAGGTTTCGCGCCGCAGCGCAAGCGTCGCCTCAAAGAGCAAACGTCGCCTAGTTGAACACCGCTTCGTACAGCCGCCCGGCCGCATCGGCGGCGACCGGCACGATGAAGATCTCGTGGCTGCCGCTTGTGCCAGTGAAAAGGTAGGTCGCCTGCGGCAGCGCGATGTCGCGCGGGCCTCTAAACAGCAGCGAGAAACCGCCACCCGGGCGCGGGCTGGCGGCGATGGGCTTGACCGCGCTCAGTTCGAGCGGGATCTGCTTGCCCCCGGCTTCGATGGTGAAGGTTTGTCCCTGCTCGAAATCCGACACCGACGCCATCCCGTTTGCCTCAATCTTTGCGCTGGAGCGGTTCAGCGTTCGGATCCGATCCAGCTCTTTGTTTCTCCGCAATTGCCAGGGGAAAACCGCTGCACACTTTTCCCGGAATTGCTCCAGCGGCGGCACTGTCGCCGCTTCGCCGCAAGCTGTCCAGAGGCGGGCAGGCGGCGGTCGTGTTCCCCAAGACAATCGATCGCCGCAAATCCCAAAGATACAGCACCGCCTGTCCTTTTATGCGCGCAAGAGACGCTGTAGTACTTTGTCCTGCGCGGGATTCCTTTCGATCCAAGATCAGCGCAAACAAAGCATAGATCCCGGCTTCGGGACCATTGGCAGCCTGATGGGCGTGCGGGAGACGGATGATGGCGGATGCAAAGACGGACGTGACGGGCGATGCGCTGCCGCTGTTCTATTCGAGGCCCGAGGCGCTCAATCCGGCGCGGCACGGCTCGCTTGGCCTGACCGCGCGCAGTGACTTCGGCTTCGCCCGCTCGGCGCACGCCATTCCGGTGGTCGCGTCGGAAATGCCGGCGGCGATGCGCTCCTACCCGATCGTCTTCATCGGCCCGGCCAAGTCGCCGGTGATCATCACCGGCGTGCGCCAGAACGAGAATTTGTTCGTCGATGCCGACGGCAAATGGACCGGGCCGCACTACATCCCCGCCTATGTCCGGCGCTATCCTTTCATCCTGGCCGAAGACCCGACATCGGCCGGCCGGCTGACGCTGTGCGCCGACCGGGCCAGCAATCGCATCGTCGACCAGCTGCTGGCGCCGTTGCGCGACGACAAGATCCTGCCGTTCTTCGCCGGCAACGAGCCGACCGAAGCGACCAGACAGGCGCTCGCCTTCTGCAACCAGTTCCAGATCGACTTCCGAGCCACCCGCGAGATGGTCGAAAAGATCGATGCGCACGGCCTGTTTTCGCCGCGCCAGAGCAAGGTGACGCTGGAGGGTGGCGAGGTGCTCAACCTCACCGACTTCCAGGTGATCGACGAGCCGGCCTTCAACAAATTGAGCGACGAGGCGTTTCTCGACCTGCGCAAATCAGGCGCGCTCGGCCTGCTCTATTGCCACCTCGCCTCGACCAACAGCTGGACCTCGCTGGTGCATCAGGCATCGCTGCGGAAGGCGGATGGGGCGAAGGGCTGACTGTGAAAAGCTTGCGCGGTCGATCGTCTGGGCGGACAGGCGGCTAGGCAGCAACCCTTCTGTCGTGCCGCCCTTCCCTGATCTCCTCGGCGAGCTTGTCGCAGAACGCGTCGAGATCGCCGGGATTGCGACTGCTGACGAGCCCCTGGTCGGTGACGACTTCGGTGTCCTCCCACAGACCGCCGGCGTTGATCACATCGGTCTTGATCGATTTGTAAGACGTGACCCGGCGACCCCTTACGATGCCGGTCTCGGCGAGAAGCCAGGGCGCATGGCAGATCGCGCCGACGACCTTCTTGGCCGACCAGAACGATTCGACGAAGTCCAGGGCCTTTCGCTCGACGCGCAGCAGATCCGGATTGATGACCCCGCCAGGCAGGACGATCGCGTCATAGTCGTCCGACCGCGCCTCATCCAACGTCTTGTCGACAGGAATCTCCCGACCCCAGTCCTTGAGGTCCCAGCCTTTGATCTTGCCGCTTGCGAGCGACACGACATCGACCTCGGCGCCCGCCTCGCGTAATTTTTTGAGCGGAACTTCAAGCTCGGATTGTTCGAACCCGTTTGTCGCAAGGATAGCGACGCGCTTACCGGAAATATCCTGCATTGGTTTTTCTCCATCGTTAGGTGGTGGAGGGCTAACGAGGCGAGGCGGGAAGCGTTCCTGGCTGTAATTTTATGTGACATGAGAGGCGGATGGACGAAGCGCAGTTCGGCCCAAGCTCCCAGTTCGACAATGTCCAAAAACGAAAAAGCCGCGGCGGACCGCGGCTTTTCGATGCTTGATTTCCTAAGAGGAAACTGGAGCGGGTGAAGCGATTCGAACGCTCGACCCCAACCTTGGCAAGGTTGTGCTCTACCCCTGAGCTACACCCGCTCGCACGGCGTCTTGGCCGCAAGCCGGGCCTATATGGCTGAAGAGCGCGGCGATTGCAACAGGGAAATCGCAGGCTTTTTTACGACCCGGCAAGCGAGGCCGGCAAGCCGCCGGCGGGCGCGCGAGTGGCACGCGGCGGGGGCGCCACCGCAAAGGGCGGGTGCCGCTCACCGTGATGTCGCATGACGGCCTTGTGTCGGCCGCCCCATTGGCCGTAAACGGCATGGGCTCACAAACGGGACGAAGACGAAACCGATGCCGAAGACCGAAGCCGAACTTTTTGCCTTTCTTGCCGAGCTGGGCATTGCTGCCTCGACCAAGCGCCATCCACCGCTCTATACCGTCGCCGATTCGCAGGCGCTGCGCGGCGAGATCGCCGGCGGGCACACGAAAAACCTGTTCCTGAAGGACAAGAAGGACAATTTCTTTCTGGTCACCGTCGGCGAGGACGCGGTCGTCGACCTGAAGCAGATCCACCAGGTGATCGGCGCCGCCAGCCGGGTTTCTTTCGGCAAACCGGAGATGCTGATGGAGCTGCTCGGCGTCACGCCGGGCGCCGTCACGGTCTTTGGCATCATCAACGACACGGCAAACAGGGTCAAGCTCGTGCTCGACAAGGATTTGATGGAGCATGCGGTGATCAATGGGCATCCGCTGACCAATGAGGCGACGACATCGATCGCAGCGAGCGACCTGATCAGATTCGTCGAGGCAACCGGGCACGATGCTGCTATCTTGAAAGTCTCCGCGTGATCGCCACATGGATGGCTTAAAACCGATGGTCTGAAGCATAGGGCGCCTGGCCGCCGGCCGGCGGCGCCACGGAAGGGTAAAGAGATGAGCGACAACAATCCGTTCGGCGGCCCCTTTGGCGGCAATGGCGGCCAGTACACCACCTCGGTGCAGTATGGTGGAACCGCGCCGGCGCCGGCGAAAGTCGCGCTTGGCGATACGCCCGCCGCTCCCGCCGATGTGATCAAGGACACGACGACGGCTGCCTTTGCCGCCGATGTCATCCAGGAATCGCGCCGCCAGCCGGTGCTGGTCGATTTCTGGGCGCCCTGGTGCGGACCTTGCAAGCAACTGACGCCGCAGCTGGAGAAGGCGGTCAAGGCCGCCGGCGGCAGGGTCAAGCTGGTCAAGATGAACATCGACGACCATCCGTCGATCGCCGGCCAGCTCGGCATCCAGTCGATCCCGGCGGTCATCGCCTTCAAGGACGGCCAGCCGGTCGATGGCTTCATGGGCGCCATCCCGGAGAGCCAGATCAACGAATTCATCACCAAGGTCGGCGGCAAGGGCAATGGCGCGCCGCCGGTGGCCGAAGCTCTGGCTGCGGCGACCGAGGCGCGCGACGCCGGCGACATGCAGACCGCGGCCGACATTTATGACGCCATCCTGGCGCAGGCGCCGGAGACGATCGAGGCGATCGCCGGACTGGGAGAGCTGCTGTTCGAGGCCGGCGACACGGAAGGCGCCGAGGCGCTTTTGGCAACAGCCCCGGAGGCCAAGAAGGATGCGCCGCCGGTGGCAGCCCTGCGCGCCAGGATGGCGGTTGCGGCGCAGGCGGCGGCTCTCGGCAATCCAGCCGAATTCGAGCGGCGCCTTGCGGAAAATCCCGGAGATCACCAGGCGCGTTTCGATCTGGCCATGATCCAGAACGCCAACGGCGACCGTACGGCCGCAGCCGACAATCTGCTGGCCATCATCAAGGCCGACCGGGCCTGGAACGAGGATGGCGCGAGGACGCAATTGCTGCAGCTGTTCGAGGCCTGGGGCATGACCGACGAGGCGACGCTGGCAGCGCGCCGCAAATTGTCGGCGCTGCTGTTTTCCTGAGCCGGCTGCCGGTTGTTTTGCCGCACGGGCTTGGCGTCGGCGATGATTGCGCCAGATTAGGGCCAAGAACTCACGCGCTTCTTGATGGCGCGATCGGAGGAATGAGGTGCAAGCGGGAAACGCGCATTACCGGCTCGCCAAGGATTTGCCGTCGACGATCCCTATCTTTCCGCTCGAGGGGGCGCTTTTGCTGCCGGGAGGCCGCATGCCGCTCAACATCTTCGAGCCGCGCTATCTGCAGATGGTGGACGAGGCGATCGCCGGCTCGCGGCTCATCGGCGTCATCCAGCCCAGTCTCGACGGGGCCTTGCGCGACGACGGCGAGCCGGAACTCTGCAATGTCGGTTGCGCCGGGCGCATCATCGCCTTTTCCGAGAGCGGCGACGGCCGTTACCTGATTTCGCTGCAGGGCGTGTGCCGGTTCCGCATCGCCCACGAATTGACGGTCAAGACGCCGTTTCGCCAGTGCAAGCCCTCGCCTTTCCTTGCCGATCTCGATGAGGACCAGGCGGGCAACGAGATCGACCGGCCATCGCTGCTCAAGGCATTTCGCGCCTATCTGCAGGCCAACGACCTCGAGGCCGACTGGGAAAGCGTCAGCCGGGCCGAAAATGCCATGCTGGTCAATGCGTTGTCGATGATGGCGCCCTATGGGCCAGCCGAGAAACAGGCGCTGCTCGAAGCGGCGGATTTGAAGACCCGGGCCGAGACGCTGATCGCCATCACCGAAATGGCGCTGGCGCGCGAGAATGAGGATTTTGGGTCGAGTTTGCAGTAAGAGGGCGCGATGGCGGACGGACGTGACGGGAAGAAGGTCGACCCCAAGCTGCTGGAGTTGCTGGCCTGCCCACTGACCAAGGGGCCGCTGGCCTGGGATCCGGAGCGCGGCGAACTGATTTCCAGGGTCGCCAAGATTGCCTATCCGGTGCGTGACGGCATCCCGATCATGCTGCCTTCCGAGGCGCGGACGCTTTCGGTGGAGGATGTGCTGGCCCCGCCGCCGCCGCGTCTGGGTGGGCCGGGCTGAGG
>NZ_RZRR01000791.1:0-2617 GCF_003998555.1 Mesorhizobium sp. M7A.F.Ca.CA.002.09.1.1
CTCGGTGTGCGGCACCGACATGGCGATGGTGGTGTAGTTCTTGTAGCGATCATCTGGCGTCGAATTGGCCGGCATGGTGTCGCCGGTGGCTTCGATGTGGTCGCGGCCGACGCACTTGAGCAGTTCGGCGACGGAGACATCGGGGCCGTCGCCGCGCGGCGAAGCGATACGGCCATTGGCGACGACCAGCGTGTTGGCCTGCAGCGCGTGGAAGGGCGAGCGTGGATCGCTGATGGCGAGGCCCACCAACTGGTCGAGGGCCGAGGTTGCCGCCTTGTAGACCGCACCCGTCATCACGCCGGCCAGCCGCGAACCGCCGGTGACGCCGGCGCGCGGAAAGCGGGAGTCACCGAGCTTCACCACCACGTCGTCAGCTCGCACGCCGAGCGTTTCGGCGGCGGTCTGCGCCAGGATGGTGTAGGTGCCCTGGCCCATGTCGATCGAGGAGCTTTCGACCTCGACCGAACCATCGGCCAGGATGCGCACGAGCGCCTCGCCATAGGCGCGTCGCACCGGATAGGTGCCGGCGGCGACGCCCCAGCCGATCAACTGGTTGCCGTCGCGCATCGAGCGCGGTTCGGGTGTGCGCCTGGACCAGCCGAAGCGTTCGGCGCCTGCAGCAAAAGCCTCGCGCAACTGCCTGGTCGACCAGGCTTTTTTGGCATGTGGATCCTGCTCGGCATAGTTTCGGAGCCGGATCTCCAGCGGATCGATGCCGACCTCGTAGGCAAGCTCGTCGATGGCGCTTTCGATGCCGAAGGCTGAGGGGTTTTCGCCCGGCGCGCGCATGGCGCCCGGCACCACCGAATTGACCCGTACGACATTCTGCTTCGAGGAGAAATTCGGCGTTGTGTACATGATCGAGGTGACCGATCCGAGCGGCTCGACCCACATGCCGTCGATGGATGTTTCATTGACGCCGCGATGCACGATCGACTGGATCTTTCCCTGCACGTCGGCGCCGATCGTCACCGTCTGGCGCGTCGCCGCGCGGCCGCCATAGCCGGTAAAAGTCTGCGGCCGGGTCATCACCAGCCGCACCGGCCGGCCGAGCATTTTGGCCGCACAGGCGGCCACCGCGCCATGGCTGAGCGCCAGCGCCTTGGAGCCGAAGCCGCCGCCAATATAGGGCGACACCAGCCGCACGTTCTCGAACGGCACACCGAACCATTCGGCATAGGTGCGCGCCATGCCGTCCAGCCATTGGCTCGGCTCCCACACGGTGAGGTGGTCGCCCTCCCAGCGGGCGATCAGGCCATGCGGCTCCATCGGCGCCTGGTACTCGCGCGGCGTGTTGTAGGCGGCGCAGATGCGGACCGGCGCCGAGGCGAACGCACCTTGCGCGTCGCCCCATTCCTTGGTCATGGCATCGATCGCGATGCCATCGCCGGCTTTGGCGTCGCTGAGGTCGACGATGGCAGGCGTTTCCTCATAGCTGACCTTGACCAGTGCCGCCGCCGCGACCGCCCGCTCGAAGGTCTCGGCGACCACGGCGGCGACATGCTGACCCGAAAAGGTGATGTCGCGCGCGAGCGGGCAATACGGCTTGTCGGGCGGCGGCGTGCCGAACCAGTCCGCCGCGGTCCTCAGGCTGATGATGGTGTCCGGCGTCAGCACCTGCAGCACGCCGGGCGCCACCTCGGCGGCAGTGGTGTCGATCGCGCGCACCTTGCCCGATGCAATCGTGCTCTCGACCAGGACGGCGTAGGCGAGGCCTTCGAGCTGCTGCTCGACGGCGTATTTCGCCGCACCGGTGATCTTGGCCGGGCCGTCGATGCGCGACAGCCGGCCGCCGACGGCTTCGGCAAAAGCGCCGTCGGACGCATCCCCATGCCTGATGTTGTGAACGGTCATGCCGTCTCTCCCAATTTGCGGATGGCGCGGGCGACGACGCGCGGCGCCAGTTCGACCTTGTAGTGGTTGGCGCCATGGTCGACAGAGCCTTCGACGGCGAGCAGGCTGGCGGCGCGCACAGTGTCCGGCTCCAGCACCTTGCCCTTCAGCGCGTTTTCCACGGCCCGCGCACGCCACGGCTTGGTCGCGACGCCGCCAAGCGCGACGCGCAAATCGCGGATCGTTCGGCCGTCAGGTTCGAACTCAATGCCGACCGCCGCGCTCGCGGCGGCAAACTCATAGGATTGCCGGTCGCGGATCTTGAGATAAGTCGAACGCCGGGCAGGGGCCGAGCCGGGGATCTCGATCGCGGTGATCATCTCGCCCGGTTCGATCGCGTGTTCCCGATCCGGCGTGGTGCCGGGCAGCAGGAAAAAGTCGTCGACCGGGATGTGGCGCTCGCCCAGATGCACGATCGCATCGAAGGCGACCAGCGCCACGGCGAGGTCGCCCGGATACATGGCGATGCACGCGTCGCTGATGCCAAGCACCGCATGGCCACGGGTAACGCCGCCGATCGCCGAACAGCCAGAGCCGGGCTCACGCTTGTTGCAGGCTGGGAAATTCGCGGGATCGCGGAAATAAGGGCAGCGCGTGCGCTGCATCAGATTGCCGCCGATGGTCGCCATGTTGCGGATCTGCGCGGAAGCCGCCTGCCACAGGGCTTCGGAAATGGCGGGGAAGCTACTCTTGATGTCGGCATGGTCGGCGACATGGCTCATCC